>CAZPIS010000212.1:0-3460 GCA_964586745.1 uncultured Ruminiclostridium sp. | reverse complement strand
TATTACAGCCAACCCATGGGCAATCATAGCTACCTGAAGGCTGTGCTCCATAATGTTTTCCCTGTTCACATTGCGCATAAGGCTCCATCTGTATATGTGCCTCATACGAGATAAAAATGCAAAAAAACTGTATTGATTATTGTCTTGATTCATTATATACCCTCCGTTTAATGCTCTGGCACACGGTCACTATAGGCATCTTTATATTTGTTTATTCAAATCTTCACTAAGCAAGCGTGACTGCTATGATTTTAAGTGAAGCATGGATTGCGGCTGTAACACTTACTGTGAAGGAGTGTTACGAACTGTAATACTACCTATATTATACCCGCCGGATATCTGCTCCGAGTCTCTGTAATTTATTTTCTATAAATTCATATCCTCTGTCAATATGATGTATGTCCTGAACCTCTGTAATACCGTTAGCGGCGAGTCCTGCGATTACCAGTGCGGCGCCGGCCCTTAAATCGGTGGCACGCACCTGTGCCCCTTGCAATTTTTCCATGCCTTCAATAATAGCAGTTCTTCCATCAACCCGTATTTGAGCCCCCATTCTTCTAAGCTCATTTACGTGCATAAATCTGTTTTCAAAAATGGTTTCCACAATTACGCTGGTACCCTCTGCAAAACAGGCATAGGCTGCTAATTGGGCTTGCATATCGGTAGGAAAACCGGGAAACGGATGGGTCTTGATATCCAAAGCTAAAGGCCTATTTTTCCCTCTGACCCTTATAGTATCATTTCCTTCTATTATTTCAATCCCTGATTCACGAAGCTTTGCTGTTACAGGCTTCAGGTGCTCGGGAACCACATTTTTAAGAGTAATATCTCCTCCGGTTATGGCCGCAGCTGTCATGAATGTGCCGGCCTCGATTCTATCGGGCATTATGGTATGCTCGGCACCATTTAATTTATCTACACCATCAATTGTTATAGTATCTGTCCCCGCTCCAAAGATTTTTGCTCCCATTTTAGTGAGAAATGACGCTAAATCAACTATTTCCGGCTCTGAAGCAGCATTTTCGATTATTGTCCGGCCTTCAGCTAAGACTGCTGCAGTTATAAGGTTTTCTGTTGCGCCTACACTGGGAAAATCAAGATAAATAGTTGCCCCATGAAGCTTTTTATCAGGACATTCGGCTTCAATAAAGCCATGACCGTTCTCTATGCTGACACCCATTGCTTCAAACCCTTTAAGATGAAGATCTACCGGTCTGCTTCCAATTGGGCACCCCCCGGGCATGGCAACTTTCGCCGTTCCGGATCTGGCAAGCAAGGGTCCCATTACCAAAAAAGATGCCCGTAGCTTACTTACCAATTCATACCCCGCGGTATGTCCGGTCAGAGATCGGGCTGATACTGTAATCTTTCTTGACCTTCCGTTTACTTTTACATTTGCTCCCAGATTAGATATAAGCTCACACATGTCCGAAACATCATCCAACCCCGGAATCTGTCTGATAACACATTCCTCCGCCGTTAATAAACAAGCCGATATAATGGGAAGAATTGCATTTTTTGAGCTTGAAATTAAAGCAGATCCCAATAAAGGCTTTCCCCCATGAATAACAAAAGCTCCCATATGCTTCACCTCTTAATCTTTATGTACAAGCCTTTTGTGGAGCTTTCATCATCATTATTATTTTCTCAAAATTTTTATTTCAATCATGGTAAATAATCTTTTTTTTATAAATCTCCGCAAACTCGTAATGTACGCTCAAGCATTACCAAAAATTCGCCCTGGGTTATCATTCTGTCAGGATATGCCATATTAGTAGCATTACCTTGTATTATTCCTATTTCAAGAGCAAATTTATAAGAGTTTACATATCGATTTTCAGCCTTTGTAAGGTCGGTATAATGTGACCAAATTCCCGGTTTTATGGGCACGGCATTTTCATGAGTCTTAAATTTATAAAACTCGATTAACAAATTAACGGCCTTATCTCTCCTGACATAGGAATCCGTCACCTCTCCGGTGTTATTTATAAACCCTGCTCCGACTGCCTTTCGTGCTATGTCATACTCATTATATTCTGCTTGTAATACATCAAACAGAAGCATTAATATGTCCTTTTGAGTCATAAGCGAATTGTGCATAAATCTCTCGTTCTTTATGCTTTTTAAATCATAAATTGTCTGTATTCTTTCCATACTTTCTCTTATATATACAGGAACGCTGTTTTCGGCCTTGATTCCTTCGGTGGCAGCCACAATAGCCCCCGGTTTATCCAATTGGCTTATCACACGGCCAAGTGAGTAATCGGTAAAGGCGGGCAGTTTATACCAGCCCTTGCTTGTATCAAATGAAAAGGTCCTAATCTGGCCTTGAGCGTAGCTTGTTATTCCCGCCACGGGAAGCTCTACCCTAATTGGCAGGTTGAACATATTTATGGGGCCTCCCTGCATATATGAAAACCTGAAATCCGTAACCGGCGTTTTAATATTCATAGTAGCCAAGGGAATAAATGAACTTGCAGGTGAAAGGGTCTCCAGCCTGAGCTCCAATTCATTATTCCTTGTCTTCATTCTAAAGTATTCATCGGTCTGGAAAGTGCCCGGGCGTATTGTGTACTCCCCCCAAGGAAGCATGAGATAAAGCTCTTTTTTAAGGTCAGATAAAGTATCAATTACGACTGAACTCAAATTAAGCCGGATATTTGATGTTCTCTCAGGCGGAACAGAAAGATCGATTTTTACAATTGAATCGTTTCTGCTTCTGATTCTTTCTCCTAAAACATGGGCATCGGCGCCCAAAGAGGAAATAATCCAAACACCGTCTTCCAGCTTGGCAGGGATATCCAGACCATCCCCGGTTACAGCCTCATCCAGGTCATAGCTTGCATCATACTCACTTTTGCTCTTGTTGGTAATTACCATAATAGTACGGGTGGGCATACTTCGAAGCGTGGTTTTAGGATCGTAAGCATAAAGCCTTGCATAGTAGCGTCTGTTGGATATAAGGCTTCCCGCTGTATATGTTCCGCCGTTTACTTGAACCGTACTTGAGCCGGTAAAATTTAAATCGTCGGCAAACTCTAAATAATATGACATGCCCTCCTCATTTGTCCAGATATAGGTTATACTGTTCTCGGTAACCCCGTTGGGTCCGCTATCTACGCCAAATCCGGTAGGAGATGCGGGAGGTTTGTGTGCTTGGGTTTTAATAACCAAGGGGTTACTGTATTCTGATTCGATAGTTTGCCCTTGATTTGTGCTTATTGCTTTTATCCAGAAATAATAAACCGTGTCAGCCTGAAGCGAATCCACTCGAGAAAAAGTATTTAGCCTTATGTCTTCATAGCTAACCTGCTTTGTTATGGTAGCTTGCTCTATCTTATCACTGGTTCCACCCTTGATTTCATAATTCATGTCGGTAAAGTATGTCCAGAAAAGATCCACAAAGCTTGAGGCTGCAATTCCTTTTAAGTCATCAGGCACCGTAGGCGTTACAGGAAAA
>CAZPIS010000211.1:0-3503 GCA_964586745.1 uncultured Ruminiclostridium sp. | reverse complement strand
GAAAACATGATAAAGCTTGCAAAGAAAGTTTTGGAGACGCTTCCGGTTTCAATTACTCTTTATCGCGAACAAGGAGGAAAAGTAAATGTTTGATATGATAAATAAGCTTACACGTACGTTTGGCCCATCGGGAAATGAGAGGAAAGTAGCTGCTTTAATAAGTGATATGCTAAAAGGTAAGGTTGATGAAATCAAAACTGATGCTTTGGGTAACCTTATATGTATTAAAAAAGGTAGTGGTAAAAAGATTATGTTAGCCGCCCATATGGACGAAATAGGCATTATTGTTTCATACATTGATAAAAAGGGTTTTTTAAGATTTAGCGGTGTAGGGGGAATTAATCCCTTTATTGTGTTGGGTAAGCGTGTAATCTTTGAAAATGGGACTGTGGGTGTTATATGGTATGAGGAAAATATTGATGATATAAAGAATATTAAGCTTGAAAAAATGTATATTGATATAGCGGCAAAATCGGCAGATGATGCTGAAAATTTAGTTAGCGTGGGAGATATGGCTGTGTTCGAAGCAGGTACCATTTTGCAGAACGGAAGAATAATATCTAAATCTATGGATAACAGAATCGGATGTGCTATTCTTGTACAAACAGCTTTAAATCAGCCTGAGACAGAAAATGAAATATATTATGTTTTTACTGTACAGGAAGAGGTTGGGCTAAGAGGAGCCCGAACAGCCGCATACGGAATTATGCCCGACATGGCTTTAGCGGTAGATGTTACTTCAACAGGTGACACACCTGAATGCAAGCCAATGGCTATAAATATCGGAGACGGGCCCGCAATAAAGATTAAAGACAGAAGCGTTATTGCACACCCCGAGATTAAAGACCGATTGATTAGATGCGCAAATGAGAAAAACATTCCTCGCCAGTTTGAAATTATGATTCATGGTGGTACCGATGCGGGGAGCATACATACCACCGCAGGAGGAATTCCTTCGGGGGGTGTAGCCATTCCCACGAGAAATGTTCATAACTCAGCCGAAATTGTTGATATGAAAGATGTAGAAAACGCTGTAAAGCTTATTGAAGCGTTTGTCCTTTGATTCCTTATATGTATAAAAAATCAAAAAACTGACTTTATGGTCTGTAAATATAAAGAGGATAGCCAACCTGCTACCCTCTTTATTTGACTAGTTTGACCAGAGTCACTTGCTTTTGTCAATTAAAAATTTTATGATGTTGATTTATGCTATTTATCATTTTGATTATAATACCAGAGCCTTGCTTCAGTCGCAGTGTAATAAAAAAATGAAAAAAATCAAATAATAAAGTGTCGAAAGGAGGATTCAACCTATGAGTATTTTTGACAACATGATGACCAACAATACAAAGAGTGAAAAACAAAACACTCCTAAGAAAAACAGCAGCAAGGCGTTTAAAGAAGAGTATTCCGATGAATTTATAAGTGATGTTTCCAGGTATGGTATTCAATCCTATTCCAAATCCGGTGTTGCATTTGAAAAGCTCTCTGAGACACAGGGAGAAATCAGTTATTCCGGGTTGCTTGCAAAAAGCGGTGCACAGGAAGTACATGGTGTATATGGTTTCGGAAGTAACCAGAATTGGGAGGAAGTATCTATTCTGCAATTTAAAAAAGAGGATCAAGACTCTTTTAAAGCAGTCATCCCTATAGAACAGGGGAAAAACATAAATATAGCATTTAAGGATTCGGCAGAAAATTGGGATAATAATTCCGGAATGAATTACACCTTTGTTAATTGAAACCGGCTGAGATTGGATTAATGGGGGCGCATGCCCCCTGCTTAGAGCCGGCTACCGTCATTTACCCAATCCCGAGCTTCCTCTACAGCTTCATCAGAGGCGTAAGGTATTTGCCCCACAGTAACTGTTTCTTTAATCTCGGTAGCTGCATTGGTTGCATAAGCACGTTCATTATTTGAGCTGGGCGTGTATTTGTTTTTTTTATCCATGCAAAATCCCCTCCCTGTTTAGTTTTTGTATTATTAAACAGTTTATTCAATACAACTGCTTGGTGTTTGCATAGATGAAGGTGGTATAATATATAATGAAAAATATTTTATTATTCTGTGAGAGAGGAATAAAGCCATGGAAAAGATTAAAGTGTGGTTAACTGCATCTGAAGTAGATCCCTTTATAAAAACAGGCGGTCTGGCTGATGTAGCAGGTTCTCTTCCCAAGGCACTGAAAAACTTAGATGTTGATATTCGGGTGGTATTACCTAAATACGGTACGATAGATTCTAAATATGTCTCAAAAATGGAGTTCATCGGAAGCTGTCAGGTTGATCTTTCTTGGAGGAAACAGTATTGCGGTATATTTAAGCTGAATCATGATGGTGTGATGTATTATTTTATAGATAATGAGTATTATTTTTTCAGAAACGGTATCTATGGGTTATATGATGACGGGGAGCGGTTTAGCTTTTTTTGTAAGGCTATTTTGGAGGTTTTGCCGATTATAGATTTTAAACCGGACATTATTCACCTTAATGATTGGCAGACCGGTATGGTCAGTCTTCTTCTGGATGCTCATTACAGAGGTAGGGAGGATGGCTTCTATCAAAATATTCATACATTATTTACTATTCATAACCTTAAATATCAAGGAGTATTTCCGAAGAATGTTCTTGGCGACCTGCTTGGTCTGGACTGGAAGTATTTCAACGTGAACGGTGTTGAATACTATGATAATATTAACTTTTTGAAGGCGGGCCTTTCGTATTCGTCTATAATAAGTACTGTCAGCCATACATATGCTGAAGAAATCAAATATGACTTTTTTGGTGAGAACCTTCAAGAACTCATAAAACGACGTTCGAGTGATATGTATGGTATTATAAACGGAATAGATTATACAATTAACAATCCGAAAACTGATAAACGGCTTTACGTAAATTATAATCAGGACGATTTAAACGGAAAATATGAGAATAAGCGTATGATTCAGAAGGAGCTAGGCTTGGATGTAGAAAATGATGTACCGCTTATATCTTTTATATCCCGACTTGTAGATCAAAAAGGGTTAGATTTAGTCAAAAATATGCTGTGGGAGCTTATTGACCTGGGGATTCAATTTATTGTATTGGGTACAGGAGACAAGAAATATGAAGATTTCTTTTTATATGCCCAAAGCCAACTTCCCGGTAAGGTTTCGGCAAATATAAAGTACGATGGTATACTGGCTCAGCGTATTTATGCGGCAAGCGATATGTATCTCATGCCTTCTCTATATGAGCCATGTGGGCTTTCTCAGATCTTTTCTATGCGTTACGGGACTGTTCCTATAGTAAGAGAAACGGGAGGTCTGAAGGATACGGTTATGCCCTATAATGTGTTTAGCAAAGAAGGCACCGGATTTACCTTTGCCAATTACAATGCGCACGAAATGAAGGATGCGGTGGCCCGGAGTATTGAAATATATCGAAATAAAGCAGAATGGGAAAGACTTGTTATTAGCTGCATGAATCAGGATTTTTCATGGGAGAATTCGGCTAAAGAATAT
>CAZPIS010000210.1:0-3519 GCA_964586745.1 uncultured Ruminiclostridium sp. | reverse complement strand
TGCCGGCCAACCAGGTAACGGATGAAGCGGCATCCGCTGCCTTCGGCGTCCTTCCCTTTTGCTTAAGTTCACAGGATCCGTTACCCTTCCTTAAGTGACTTATGAAAAACGCACCTCTATCTATAAATTATATTCTATTTTCCCCGACTACTCCACACCCAAACGGTGTGAAATTATCGTAAATAATATCATGTATCACGTACATTGTCAAAGGGTAAATTAGTATGATATAGTTAAACTTAAATGAAGTTTAATGTTTGTTTGGCGGAGGTAATTCTGTGGCTCCCAGAAAAGTACAAAAGAGACCGGCTACCGGTTCAAAAAAAGTTCAAACGAGAAAAGTCAGCAAGACTAATGCTTCCAAGCAATTAAAGTCGGAAGCGGGAGGATTGGTAATTTTTGCAATAGGCATATTAATGGCTTTGAGTGTCTATTTCGATAATATAGTAGGGCCTTTGGGAGAACTATTCGGGAAATTTGTAGGAGGCATCTTCGGCCTATCCGGGTACGTTCTTCCCGTAATTGCAATGTTTCATGGCTTGACAAAAATCTTCAAGCCAAGGCTTTTAAATAATGACAAACGCTTTTATTTTGTCTTATTACTTTTAATATTGTTTTCGGCCATGCTTCAGGCCGGGCTATACGATGCTATTAAATATGAAAACATGACTTTATCCAGATACATAAGCACCTTCTATAAAGAGGGTGTAAGTGCTATTGGTAAGAGCAGCGAGTTTTTACCAAGCGGCGGTGTCGTAGGGGGAATTATTGGGGTACCACTGCTCTTTGTTTTTAAAAAGTGGGGTACAATGATAATTCTCACAACGCTTGCTATTATAGTGGCAATGCTTATAACAAGGCTTTCTTTAGCCGAGGCTGCAAGGAGCGTAGCCAGAGGGACAAGTGACGCTATTAACGGAATTGTTCATGCGGCTCGTAAAAAACGTGAGGATAGGGAATTAAGAAAAAGTATAGAAGAAGAAACCGGGTATGAAGATATTACAGCAATAAAGAAATCTGCACCCGTAAAGAAAAAACAAACCAGGATTCTTGATTTTCCTATGAGCAACACAGATACTCAAAATTCAGGAAATGTAAATTCTGATATTAGCCGAGCCGAATCATCCCGGGAAATTTACATGGGTGACGAACCGATAGTGCATAATAGGCAATTAAATATTTTTGATGCTAATGTTCATGGCTCTGCCATTGGCTCAAAATCCGATAAAAATATAACACAAGACATAAACACGAATTTAAATCCCGAAAAAGCTGCGGTTAAGAAATTATCCGAATCTGACGAAGCCGGAGGCATTGCCGAACCCATTAATGCTACTGCCGGTATTACCGACTATTCGGCCGAGACAAATGAAAAATATATTTATCCTCCTATTGAGCTTCTCTCCAAATCAAAAGAGGGAGAGAGCAATATGAAAAAAATAAGAACAACTTCAATCGACAGTGCTAAAAAACTGGAGAGCACGCTGGAGAGCTTTGGTATCGAAGCAAAAGTTATCAATGTTTCGGTGGGTCCTGCATTCACCAGGTACGAGCTCCAGCCCGGGCCGGGTGTAAAAGTAAGTCGTATTGTAAATCTTACTGATGATATAGCATTAAACCTTGCAGCCACCGGTGTCAGAATTGAAGCTCCGATTCCCGGTAAAGCAGCTATAGGTATAGAAGTACCCAATAAAGAGGTTGCTCCCATAAGTCTCAGAAGTGTTTTAGAGTCTGCTGAATTTAAAAAGCAGAGGTCAAGTCTTTCTGTAGCTTTAGGGAAGGACATATCCGGAGAAAACGTTGTAATAGATTTAGCTAAAATGCCCCATATCCTTATAGCCGGAGCAACCGGCTCGGGTAAGAGTGTTTGTATCAACTCGATTATTATCAGTCTTCTTTATAAGTCTACCCCAGAAGATGTAAAGCTTTTGATGGTAGATCCTAAGGTGGTAGAGCTCGGTGTTTATAATGGGATCCCCCATTTACTCATACCAGTTGTCACAGACCCAAATAAAGCTGCAGGGGCATTGAGGTGGGCTGTTTCTGAAATGACCACCCGTTATAAGCTTTTTGCGGACAGAGGCGTTAGAGATTTGCTTGGCTATAATGCATCTATCGATGAGGCTGGTGAGGGTGCTAAACTACCACAAATAGTAATTATTATTGACGAGTTGGCGGATCTTATGATGATTGCTCCACATGATGTGGAGGATTCTATTTGCCGCTTGGCACAAATGGCTCGTGCTGCAGGCATGCATTTGGTAATTGCAACCCAAAGGCCTTCTGTTAATGTTATAACCGGTGTAATTAAAGCAAATATTCCTTCACGTGTAGCATTTGCAGTATCATCCCAGGTTGATTCCCGTACCATAATTGATATGGGCGGAGCAGAAAAGCTATTAGGAAAGGGTGATATGCTTTATTATCCTGTCGGTATTCCAAAGCCGATCCGTGTTAAGGGAGCATTTGTTGCCGATAAAGAAGTGGAATTGGTTGTTGATTTTGTTAAGAATCAAATCAGAGCTCATTATGATCAGGAGATAATTGAGAATATCAACGATAATGCTAAAGATGAAGATGAAAGTGATAAAGGAAACCAAAGCGATGAATTGCTTAGTCAGGCCATAGAAGCGGTAATAGATTGTGGACAAGCGTCTGTTTCATTCATTCAGAGGAAATTTAAGGTTGGCTACGCCAGAGCCGGCCGAATTATTGACCAGATGGCAGAGCGTAATATTATCAGCGGGTATGAAGGCAGTAAACCAAGACGTATTTTAATTTCCCGTGAGCGCTGGAACGAAATGATGATGTCTAATCCGGGGGATGAAGTATGACCTTATTAGAGAACATTCCTACCAACTATAATATTTCATTAGCTTTTATTGTGGTGCTGATGGCTTTTCTTACTTTTTATATGGCTATACGATGCTTTCGAAGGTTGAATGCCGTTTCAATTATTGTATTTACAATTCAACTTTGTGCGCTCACATCGGGGGTTCTTACGATAGTAAACCGTGTTCTTTCGGTGCCCTTATATGAAATTATTATAATTGTTTTCGGTATTATTTTACCGGGAATCTTTTTAATTTCTGATTATATTGGGATGAAGAAGAAAATTAAGAAATCTCTCACCGATGTACCAATGATAGAAAAATTGGAAAGGCAGAGCCATAAAAGCTGGAAATATGGTGAATATGTCGAAGAACTAGATGAATGGAAATCGGAAATTAAACCAAGTATTATTACGGGTTCTTTGGAACTAGATGATAAACACCTTAGAATTACTGTTAACAAACAGTTGACAGTAGTTCATAAACTTATTGACAATGGGGAGCTAAAAGAGGCTCTTGAGATATATACAATACTTTCTGATCTTTTAAACAACAATCCGTATATTATTTACAATACCGCATGGCTTAGTTACAAAAACGGGTTGTATGGGGATGCAATACAAAGTAGTAAAAAAGCATTGTATTTAGTAGGTGACGAACCATTAAATAAATTAAAGAAAAATAGAGC
>CAZPIS010000209.1:0-3538 GCA_964586745.1 uncultured Ruminiclostridium sp. | reverse complement strand
CTGACCACAACCACATCAACAAGCTTACCCTTAAACTTATAGGCCTGTTCTACCACAACCATGGTGCCGTCATCCAAATATCCTACGCCTTGGCCGCTCTCCTTTCCTTCCTTGACTATTCGAATGGTCATTTCCTCTCCCGATACCGCTACCGGCTTCATTGAATTGGCTAAATCATTTATATTGAGTACTTCAATACCCTTAATTGCCGCTACTTTCCCCAAATTATAATCATTTGTTATAACCTTTGCTCCTATTTCCTTTGCCCTTGACAAAAGCTGTTCATCTACCTCTACCTGCGAGTCTCCCTCTGATTTATCTATGGTAATCGGAAATTTGGCATCACTTTTTAACATATTCAAAACATCAAGCCCGCGGCGTCCTTTTGCTCTTATTACATCGTCAGAGGAATCAGCCAGATGGCGAAGCTCTTCCAGCACAAATCCCGGAATCACAAGTTCTCCTTCCATAAAGCCTGTCCTGCTTAAATCCAAAATACGCCCGTCAATAATGGCACTGGTATCTAGCAGCTTAATACCGTTTGATTTCAAACTCTTCCTTTTTTCCAAGGTGCCATCGAATATGTTTTCATTCTTTTTAATAACAGTAAAATAAACGCCACAAATCCCAAACAAAATATTTATTATAATTGATAAGGGTACCCCGACTAATTCAATTTTTACAAGGGGTATAGAAATGAGATTGGCAATTATAAGACCTGCGATAAGCCCACATGCTCCTATCATGAGTTCATAAAGTGTAATTTTTTGCAATGAGTCTTCAATTCTATCAACAAAACCTGACGCAATAGTGATGACCTTGCCCCCAAGCATGAACATCAGTACACCCAAAACAAGAGCAACAACTACAATCATCCCTACACCATAAAACGTGCGGAGATATTCTTCCATACCGCTTCTGCTCATTAATAGTTGTACCAGAGAGATTCCCGTCAGCACTCCGGTAAGCCCAAATGCGTATTTTAAAACCTTTTCCAGCATATAAACTCCCTTTGAATGGATAAAAATTAAGTTGTTATCCTTGTATTAATTATATCTTCTACATCCATAGGGTTCATATTCTTAGCCAAAACCAATTCACTAATAAGAATCTGTTTGGCACTGTTAAGCATTTTGCGTTCGCCTGTGGATAATCCTTTATGTCTTTCTCTTGAAACAAGACTTTTCACCACTTCAGCAACTTCAAACACATTACCGCTTTTTATCTTAATCATATTTTCACGATATCTTTTATTCCAATTCGCTGTTTGTTCATCACATCTGAGTTCTAAAGATTTGAAAACTTTATCGGCGTCATTCCAGTTTATGATATCCCTTATACCGATACAATCGACATTATTAATAGGAATCATGACCTTCATGTCTCCAACAGGCATCTTCATAACATAATAGCTTTTCTTTTCGCCAAGAATTTCTTTTTCTTCAATGGATTCGATTATTCCTGCACCGTGCATAGGATAAACAATTTTATCCCCTATACTGAACATAATTTTCCGCTCCTTTTTAGCATACATAATCTCATTTGCTTAATTCTTTTTCACATACGGGTTATAAATAAGTCAAATGTATGTATGGAGCTGTTGCTACATGTAATTTTTTAAGGAGATTATATATACTCGCTTAGTATCCAGTATACACCAACGATGAAAAAAAGTCAAAGCAACAAGGGCGAAAGCCTTTATCAGTAAGCTTTTTCGCTATCATGCAAAACCCTGTTTTAAAAACAGATATAACCTTTACATAAGTATTATTACCCTTAAATTAGGATATTTAACCTTAGGCTGAACATACTTTAAATAAATCAATCTTCCTTGCGGCCGATAAGAAATCTCTTGAGCTTTTCGAACCCTGAAATTATATTTTGATAATGCTTTCCCAGATCTGCCCGACTATTTTTTACACGAGCCTCGATGTCCTCAATATAGTCTTCCATAATCTCAATCAGCGGAAGATACAACTCTTCGGTTTTACTGATCTCCTTTAGCTCATCAAAAGCATCCCTGCATGAAATTTCATATAATGAACATTTTTGTTCCATAAGTGACGCCAAAATATCGCCTATTTTAATCATTTTTGATCCGCTGATTATATCCTTGCCCATAAGCATGTGCTTATCAGAAAAAGTTGCCTTACCAATGGTTGCATTAAAAATATCAACAATGTCGATAAGCTCCGCTTCCTTAAATATTACGTTTATTGTATTAATTGCCTCGCTTAACAGGCCATGAAGCTCAATAGGGGAATGCTCTTTTGCAAAAGTTTCTTCATCGAATGTAAGCATTCCTATATTATATAGCAGGGATGCGGCACAGACTTTCTCCATCATATCCCAGTTCTGTTTTGTCATTTGTCCTAAAAGTCTCACGATTGTTTCCATTGTTTTGGCACGAGCAAAACTATGCGGCGTCCTAAAGGTTATAGCGTAAATAAATGTTCTCAGCAAGCCCGTTATTTCAGCCTTGCTCAGTTTTATCGCTCCGATATGGGACAGCAGATCCACCCGGTATTCACATGATATGATACGGCTAAGCATGTTTTCTTCACACAGCTGCTCCAATACCTCTTTAAATTCCGGTTTAAAGCCATTCTGATTAATTCTTTCGATGACGTTCTCGTAAATATCTTCTTTCTTGCTGTTTACAATAACCTCGGCTATTTCGGCTGCTAATGATAATAAATATGCTTCATCGGGAACGACAATATTATTTATAATACCGTTCACACCATATTTTTTATAGTGATACAGAATCATTCTGGCATATTCAGGATAAGGCGAGAACTCCTTGTAAAGCAAATACGCAAAAATACTATGCTCCGTTATGTAATCACTTTTTAGCATACTACAGTTTTTATAGCCCGAATAAAGAAGACCTATTTCATGGAATATCGCGGTAATAATTATACTAACAAACCTATCCCCTTCGATATTAAGACGCTTTCCAAGCTTTATCATCAAATATACCGTGATTGAAAGACATCTTGCATAATTTTCATTTATAATTGCAAGAGATTTTTCCATAATAATATACAATTGTCTCAGATCAATATTTTTATTGCGGATAATACTCTTGATTATTTTTTTTGCTTGTATATCAGGTTCAGTTAAGATTGCATCCGGCATTCCTGTAAAATAACCCTGCACATAGTCAACACCCATACGACACAAGGTTTCAAGTTCTTCCCGGACTTCCACTCCTTCGGCCAACACACGGGTACCCCGGTAACGGGCATAGCTTATTATATCCTCCAGCATATGCTGTTTTCTAAGATCTTCGTTAATTCCGCGAATCATTTCCCTATCAATTTTTATAATATCCGGTTCAAGCGCCAAGAGAGCCAAGTGATTGGAATAACCCGACCCAAAATCATCTAGGGCGAACTTAGCGCCAGCTTTTCTAACAATAGACTTTCTGAGATTTATTTCATCAGGGTCCATACGATTTCTCTCTATTACCTCAAATACCACTTTCATATGGCCAAAATATCTGTCTCTGATATCGTTATAGTCTTTTTCGTCA
>CAZPIS010000208.1:0-3543 GCA_964586745.1 uncultured Ruminiclostridium sp. | reverse complement strand
TCAAAAATCCATGCAAAATCTATCTGGCCCGTTGCGCTTGCCTGAAAGAAATCCGCATCCCCGGTTGTCATAATCTTAACCTTTGAGTAATCAGCGCCGGCTTGATCCATAAGATATTTGATAGTTGCTTCTTCCATCTCAGAGCCCCAGCCCCCGTATATTTTACCCTCGAAGTCCTTTGGAGAGAGAATATTTTTATCCTTCAAAGAAGCAAATCCGGATGTATTATGTTGAATTACCGCTGCGATAGAAACCAGTGGTACGCCTGCAGCTCTGGCAAAGGTTACGCCTTCCTGATAGCTGATTCCGAATTGTGCTTTTCCTGCTGCCACTATTGTATCACTTGACCCTTCCTGTGGCTGAATAATCTCAACATCAAGGCCATTATCTTTGTAAAAACCTTTTTCTTTTGCCAAATAAATTCCGGTATGATTAGTATTGGGAGTCCAATCTAAGACAAAAGTCACTTTTTCAAGAGTTCCGGGCTTTTTCTTTCCCGAGCAAGCAGTAAAAGAAAAAATAATAATTAAAGCTAAAAAAATTGATGCTATTCTATTAAACATTTTTTTTGTATTCATTAACAATCATTCCTCTCATTTTTCAAACATAATCAATATTATTTATTATCTTTTTTTCAATAATCTCTATAAGCTTGTATAAGCCTAAACTTAAAACAACAATCAAAACAACATCGGCAAAAAGCACAGGGGTTTTAAAGCTGGTCATTGCTCTTGTCATAAAGATACCAAGCCCTTTTTGTGCTCCTACCCATTCAGATATTACTGCCCCCATTATACTGTATGTTGCAGCAATTTTCAGACCTGAAAACAATCCCGGCATAGCTTGTGGTATTCTTGCCAACATAAAGCTTTTCCATCTGCTTGCCCCCATCACCTTTAAAATAAAATCCATATCTTCATCGGCCTTAATAAGATCTTGAGTGAAGGTAACCGCTATTGGAAAAAAGCAAACCAGCACAACTATTATTACCTTGGGGAAAAAACCAAACCCAAACCAGATTGCAAAAAGAGGGGTCAGGATAATAAGCGGGATAGTCTGTGTCACTACAAATATAGGATATAGAGCAATTCTGACAGGTCGATAAAATCCCATTAACAGGCCAAAGCATATCCCTGATATAACAGCTGTGAGAAATCCTACCAGTGCCTCTCCCAGAGTAACAATGGCATGAGCAAACAGCAGGGTCCTCTCCTCATACAGCGACCTTAAAACATTAATTGGACTAGGCAGAATAAAGGTCTGAATTTTTAATATATCAACCGCCAACTGCCAAAAGACCACAAAAAAAACTGTTATCAAGGCAGGGATTATTTTTAATACAAACTCTCTGCGTCTCTTATTTTGTTCTGTATTTCCCGATTTTTTCATTAATGGTGACACCCTCCGGCTTGTAATCAATCTTTACCATAGAAATCACCCTTGTGGCGCCTTCTTTAACACAAATCTCCTGACCTTTTTTAACAATTTCCATAAGCTCATCCAGTTCACCTTCCATGGTTGTTTCCATGGGTCCGACCTCATAGGTTAATCCGCTTTGCCCTATCATAGCTATTACCTTATCTACAACAGGATAAACAAGTTCATCAGCTACATTGGGAATAACCTGCAGACTTAAATTAATTTTTGACAATTTTCTTCCCTCCAGTCATTTGGGAGTTTGAGAGTACCATAGCAATGCGGATAAATTCCGGCGAATTTTTCAGTTATAGAAAAACAAATACCGCCTAACAGAGGCGGTAATAAATCGTTCTACATTGAGCATTCCCTCCGCTGGTTTTAACCAGATCAGGTTCTAAATGGTCGGGATAATATAAATCCCCTCTCAGCCACTTAAGCGGCTCCCACATGCAATATAATATTTTAAAGTTATTCTACTTTAAGAATATTGAGCTGTCAAGAGTCATAATTCTATTTGATATTGCTTCTCTACTTTGAGAATGGCAAATCGCAAGCTTGCCACCATTTTTTAAGTACTCAGCTATATTTTTTATTGCTAATTGTTTGTCGTCCAAATGTGGGAAAACTGAATAACAAATTGCATAGTCGAAATATTCGTTTGGTAAAAACCTTGAGGCTTGATCGTTTCCAGCGGTACCATATATCATTCTCCTAATGATTATTTTTGATGTACACCAATTAAATTTAATGCTTAAATATTCGGCGTTTTGTTTACATAATTATAAGTGTATGATACGATAAGAGTAATATTTTACCATTGTAAAAAATATGACAAAATTATTATTATTCCTAATATGATTAAAGGGGGATTCTTTTATGAAAAGAATCAAGAAAGTTATATCTATTATAACATTGCTATTAGTTGCAGTAATGCTTACCGGCTGTCTTTCAGTAGACATGAAGGTTAACAAGAACGGTTCCTTGGATATGACATATACCATTGATACTACACAAACACAAGGAATGATGTCGTTTAAAGAAGTCGAAAAAGCTATTGAAGAATCTGTTGACGGAATGAATGATACCGCTGATAAAAAGATTGCAAAATTAAAAAGTGTGAAAGAAAACAAAAGCAAGAAAACCATAACCGCCGTTATAAATGTAACTGATATCAACAAGATGGGCGATGGGGCTTTTTTTGGAACAGTAAAAGCTTATCGTAAGGACAAAGGTACAGGTCTTGACAATCTGGTTAATACAAAAGATAAAGACGTAGATGAAAAAAAAGTTTCCGATAAGCTGCAAATGATATATTTCCCTATGGGCGGTACTGATCAATATGGTATGGTTGAAGTCAAAGTAACCGTCCCGGGTATTATTCAATACGTAGCCGATGGTGGAGAAGTAAAAAAGAATACTGTCGTTTTCAGCGGTGAAAACCCTCTGGTTATATATAAAAAAGGCGGCGGATTTCCAATTTGGCTGCTTCTTCTTATTATTGCAGCCTTGGTTGTATTATTCATGAAGAAGAATAAGAAACCTGCCTCTACACCCGTAAATGTAGTACCGGCTACCGGGACTCCTGCTCAAGCTCCTGTACAAAATGCAGCACCGCAAGCGCCACCGGTCCAAGCACCTTTTCAAGCTCCTGTTCAAGCTCCTCCGGTACAAGCGCCTGTTCAGCCTGCAGCTGAGGCTCCGGTTGAAGCTACTCCGGTAGTCCAGGCACCGGTAAAACCGCAGACTGATTCAGAAAATAATCCTACCTAATAGTATATAAACAATTATAGACATCTCATAATTATTATGGGATGTCTATTTTTTCTTGAAATACAATAGCATAAGTTATTGAAAGATTATGAGGCAATTATTAAACTAGTATTGGTTCAATCTGCTTTCCATCCAAGGCATGTTCAATTGCAGGCACAATAAGCCCGAATCTTGCTACAAGGCTTGTGGGCTTATTCTCTGAATCATCCTGGCCAAAGGGAACGAAATATACATTTTTCGTGTTGAGCAGAACTCCCAAGTTCTTAGCACTGGCTGCGAGGCCGTCATTAGTAGCAATAGCCAACACAACAGGTTTTTGATTTCTCAGATGTGCTTTTACGCACATAGTAACAG
>CAZPIS010000207.1:0-3566 GCA_964586745.1 uncultured Ruminiclostridium sp. | reverse complement strand
CATTCTGACCTGTTGTGGCATCCAATACCAAAAGCGTTTCAATATCAGCGTCGGGCAGCTCACGCTGAATAATCCGAAAAATCTTTTTTAATTCATCCATAAGGTTTTTCTTTGTGTGAAGTCTCCCGGCGGTATCGCATATCAATATGTCAGAATTCTTTGATTTACAATGTTGAATGGCATCAAAAATTACGGCTGAGGGATCAGAGCCTTCGGTATGTTTTATGAGCTCTACTCCGGCTTTATTTGTCCATATTTCAAGCTGGTCTATTGCTGCAGCCCTAAAGGTATCAGCGGCGGCAACGGTGACTTTTTTACCCTGATTCTTAATATAATACGCCAGCTTACCTATAGAAGTTGTCTTACCTACACCGTTTACTCCGATAATAACTATTACCGAAGGTTTTGTATCAAGCTTCATTTGGGTATTTTCATCGGTAAGCTTTGATGCTATTATTTCCTTTATTGCCTGACGCACACCTTTTGAATCGGTTATTTTGTCGATTTTAACCTTTTCCCTGAGCGCATCTATTATTTTTAGCGAGGTATTCATCCCCATATCGGATGTAATTAAGATTTCTTCAAGCTCCTCGAAAAGCTCTTCATCAACTTTGCCAAAGGACACAAGAACCTGATCTATTCTATGTGTAATAGAGTCTCTAGTTTTTTTTAATCCATCCTTAAGTCTGCCGAAAAATCCGATATTTGTTTTATCGGGTACCGATTGCTCGCTAACTGTTTCGTCTTCTTCAAAAATTAAACTTTCAGCCATAGGCGGAATAAGTTCTTCATCCTGCTTTATTTTGTCCTGTGTTTCATCATAATTCTCAGTATTCTTTTTCTTTCCCCAGCCAAACCATTTATCCTTAGCCATATCATTACCCTTTCATTCTGATAAATGCATTTACAATAATATTATCCCGCATTTTGCTTCATATTGTCATCCATTTGCAGGGATACAACCTTGGATATGCCGTGTTCCTCCATGGTAACACCATACAGGATATCTGCAGCTTCCATAGTACCTTTTCTGTGGGTTATTACTATGAATTGCAATTTATCGGTATAACGTCCAAGATATTCGGCGAACTTATAAACATTTGCATCGTCCAAGGAGGCCTCTATTTCATCAAGTATGTAAAACGGGGCAGGCCGCATCCTTAAAATAGCAAATATAAGGGCTATTGCTACTAATGCTCTTTCACCGCCTGATAGCAGCATCATATTCTGTAGTTTTTTTCCCGGAGGCTGCACTACTATATCTATTCCGCTTTCCAAAACATTTTCATCATCGGCAAGCCTAACCTCGGCAAAACCACCCTCAAAAAGTTCCTTGAAAACCATGCTAAAGTTCTTGTTTATTATTTCAAACTGCTCCAAAAATTGCTTTTTCATTACAGAGGTTATTTCCTGAATAACATGTCTCAGCTTTTCTTCGGACTTGGTTAAATCCTCATGTTGTACCTTCATAAATCCATAGCGTTCTTTTGTTTTGGAATAATCCTCTATAGCCGCCACATTAACCGGACCAAGTTCTCTTATCTCACTTTTTATATCATTTATCCTGTTTTGTGTATTCTTTACATTACTGATTTCGCATTTAATCTCAAGGGCGTTCCCGTATGTAAGACCATATTCATCCCAAAGTCTGTTTTGGAAGGTCTCAAGCTCACTTTCCATCTTGGCTTTTTTGGCTTCATTTCGCCCTTGCCCCTCTTGAAGAGTAATAATGGTGCTGTTGTGCCCGGTGACTCTGTCAAGCATGCCTGCGAGGTCTTCTTCCAGAGCTTTTCTTTCCTCTGTAAGACCCTCGGCTTTGAATTCACGGCCTGTCTTTTCTTCTTTGAGGCTTACATTCTTCTTTTGAACACCTTGAATTTCATCCTGCAGCTCGCTGATTCGCCCTAAGTTTCGCTTCTTTTCCTCCTCGCGTTTTGCGATGCTCATGGTATTATTGTTTTTCTCATCATCGAGCATATCTATTTGCTCTAAAACACTTTGTTTGCTTTCAATTATTGAATTAACAGATACCCGATAATCATTGATATCGGTATGAAGCTCATCTCGCTTTTGCTGCTCATCCTTATTCTTAATCTGATGAGCTTGAACTTTATCCTTTAATAATTGTATTTCTTCTTCTATAGCCTTTGCTTTTACAGATTCTTTATCACTCTCGTTTTTAACCTCTTTAATCTGTCCTTCAATTTCATTATTCTGCTGCTTAAGCATATCCATCTTCGCAGTTATTTTTCTGACATTTTCAAATATTGCAGCCACATGATTTTCATCTCTTAATCTCACCAACTCAAGATCGGATAATACTTTCTGTTCTTGTTCATATGCAAGGTAAATATTATTAAACTCTGTTCCTGTGGCTTTGATTTCATCGTCAATCTTCCTAAGCTGTAAACTAATTTTTTTCAGCTCTGCTTCATTTTCTTTGATAACACGGTTACGACTGATTATACTGGACGCTCTGCTGCCGGTACTGCCTCCGGTCATAGACCCTCCGGCATTTATAATCTCACCTTCTAAGGTCACTATGCGGAAAGAATATTCAAAATGTCTGGCCATTTGAATTCCAGAATCCATATTATCAACAATTACAGTTCTGCCTAAAAGATTCAGAAGAATTCCTGAAAATTGATTATCACATTTTACCTTGTCAGAAGCGATACCTTCAAAACCCGGTATTTTCTGCACTTTGTCAAGCTGAGGTTGGTCCAGTGTACGAGGCTTTATTGCAGACTTTGGCAGGAAGGTTGCCCTTCCCAGATTGTTTTTCTTTAAATATTCTATAGCGCGCTTTGCACAAAATTCATCATCAGTTACAATATTCTGAAGGCTACCGCCTAAAGAAACTTCAATGGCAGTCTCAAAACGTTTTTCTACAGTAATAAGCTGAGCTACGGGGCCGTGTATGCCTTGACCGAAGGCTCTGTTTTCCTGACATGCTTTTTTAATTTCCTTTACGCTATGACTGTATCCCTCCATGCTTTCTTCCATATCAAGAAGAACCTTATATCGGGATTCCAATGTGTTATATTCACGGCTTACACTTTCCTGCTTGCTTTTATTTTCATTAAGAAGCTTTTGGAGTTCTCCCTTTTTATTTTCTAATCCATTTAGCTTGTTTTTGGATAGATTTATTTCTTCCCGGGTCTTTCTCAATGAAGCATCCAAATCTTCTTTCTTCATGCTTTCACGGTCTATTTCCAAGGTAGATTGACGGATATCCTCTAAAAGTCTTGACTTCAGCTGTTGGTAATTTTCAGTATCATTTTTTAAATTATTAAGACGTATTTTTGAATCCGATAAGGAGTCCTGCTTGTCCATAATAGCCTGTTTGGCTTCTTCAACCAGTTTTTCGCCCTCGTCAAGACGAGCTACAATGCCTGCCAGAATTTCTTCGGCCTCAGCCAATAGTTGGGCAAAGCGCTCTTCATCCCGTGACATCTGGACTAAACGCTTTTTCTTTTTTTCAATATCCAGCTCAAGCGCTGACATTCGCTCTTTTATTGAATTTATATCATTCCCGAAACTCTCGTTATTGCCAGTAAGATGAT
>CAZPIS010000206.1:2950-3628 GCA_964586745.1 uncultured Ruminiclostridium sp. | reverse complement strand
GCACCTTCACAGGTGCTAAGACAAATCATATCTACACTTTTCATTAATATTTTCATAATAACACTCCAAAATAATCAAAGCTGACTTCGCATACCCGGATAGTCATCTATAACTCCGCCTGTAAGAGGAGGAATTCCTGAATTTATAAAGCTTCCGCGAACCACCGAAGTATTTCCGTAATGAAGACGGATAGCATCAATGCTGGAATCCAGAGATTTTTTTTGGTAAGTTTGTTCATCCTCAAAAATAGAAGTTTGGTAAAACCGATCATTACAGAGGGATGAAAAAGAGACACCCAGATGCCTCAGGGGAGCGCCATCCCAAAGTTCCCTAAAAAGTGTCCGCGCAACTTTGAAAAGGCTTTCGGTGTTATCCGTGGGCGTAAGAAGCCTTCTTTGATGTGAAAAGAAAGTCAAATCTGTTTCCCGTATTGATACAGAAACTACCCGGGCCAGAAGCCGGGCGGCTCTTAATCTGGAAGAAGCAGTTTCTACAAGGGAAAGAAGAAACAGAAGAGCTTCCCTTTCGTTGTCTACATTAAAGGGCATGGTGGTGGAATTACCAATACCCTTTGCGGGCGGGCTAAAGGGATTCACTGGCGAAGTATCTATACCGTTGGCATACTGCCAAAGCAAATTTCCGAAGCTTTTAAAATGGGCTCTGAGAAATAGGGGGTCG
>CAZPIS010000206.1:0-2940 GCA_964586745.1 uncultured Ruminiclostridium sp. | reverse complement strand
GGTATGTGCCAGCTGGCCTATGGAAAAAATATTCAGGCGATAAAGCTTAGGAGCTGTGCGCCTTCCTACCATAAACAAATCCCTGACCGGAAGAACCCAAAATTTTTTAGGGATTTCATCAGGGAAAAGTGTATGTACTTTGTCTGGCTTTTCAAAATCCGATGCCATCTTGGCCAGAAGCTTGTTAATAGAAAGTCCTATATTCACAGTGAATCCGAGGACGGTCTTGATTTTGTTTGAAATTTCCCGGGCAATATCTAAAGGTGTTTGATTTTTCAAAGATTCGGTAATATCAAGGAAGCATTCGTCAATAGAATATTGTTCCAGGAGGGGCGAATATTTGTATAATAAATCAGTCAGGGCGGTGGAACACTGCATATAAAGAGAATAATCTGGTGGGACAATCACAAGGTTGGGACATTTATTTCTGGCTTGCCACAAAACCTCGCCGGTTTGGATTCCATATTTTTTGGCAGGAATAGATTTAGCCAGAACGATTCCGTGGCGACTTTCCTCGTCTCCTCCTACAACACTCGGCACTTCTCTGAGATCAAGATTTACTCCGTGTTGAAGTCTATATGCCGCTTCCCAACTTAAAAAAGCGGAGTTTACGTCGATGTGCAGGATGATACGATCTCCGCTTTTATATGTGTCCATAATAATCCTCCGGGTGAAACAAAAGTTATAAATCAATTATAAACGAACATACGTTCGATGTAAAGAGGAAAAATGTGTGCCCCCTGCCGATATAATTCTGCTGTTTGTTTAGTGCGAGGTAAATAATTGTAAATATGTTATCCCTACCCTACCTGCGGTTTAAAAAATCCATAGTTTTTTTAAAAGAGAAGTATTATACTAAAAATACGTTTTTGTCGGTTATTGTTATAAGATAAAGAAATATGTAAAAATAACGAATTTAAGAGGTGCGATATATGAAAAGTTTATTTATGGAAAAAAGCATCAAATCAAGAATCTGCGTATTATTTCTAATTATTGTATTAATACTCACCAGCTTACTTACCATAATATTATACAATCAGACATCATCAATGTTATTAAAAGAAGAAGCCGATAGAGCGTATACTACAGCGGAACGAGCCAGTAAACTAATAGATGCCAATGAATTCATAAAGCTTGAGACTATAGAAGACGAAAATGCACCTTCATACATAAAAATGAGAGAAGATCTTATTAATATTCGTGAATTAAGCGGCGCGAAATACGTTTATACCATGCGAAAAACCGATGAAGGGGATTTTATGTATGTGGTAGACGGCTCTTCCGATGAAGATTTATCCCACATCGGCGACACAGAAGAATCCCTACCTGAATACGAACAAACATGGAGCGGTGAAGCCTTCACAGACAGTGAAATTTTCATTGATGAAAAATGGGGATCTCTCATCAGTACATATTTTCCGATAAAAAATGACGCGGGGATTGTTGTCGGATTTGTAGGGGTTGATTACAGCGTTGAATCAGCGCAGAATGGACTTTCCGCGTTCAGGACTACATGCATTATCATCATGGGCATATTTGCCGCGATAATTCTAATAAGCGGATTATTATTGTCAAATAGTATTTCTAAACCGATAAAAAATGCAGCAGTCTACTCAAGGCAGCTGGCAATCTTAAACCTAGGAATGGAGGTTTCTGAAAAAGATCAAAACCGGAATGACGAGCTGGGAGATTTGGCACAATCGCTGCACAGCATTAAAGAAAGCTTTCGAAGCGTTGTGTCACAAATCAGAGATTCATCTGAGCAGCTTGCCGCAACATCGCAGGAAATGACTGCGTCATCGCAGGAATCCTCAAGTGCCATAGAAGAAGTATCAAGAACAGTTGAAGAAATTGCCAAAGGAGCGTTAGAGCAAGCTAAGAACACAGAAACAGGCGCTTCAAAAGCGTTATTGTTAGGAAATATCATAGATAAAGATATCGAACATGCCAATAACATTAACGATGCTGTTCTTAATGTTACTGATGTTGTTAAAGAGGGGTTTGCTGAAATTGAAAAACTGACTAAGATCAATTACGAGAACAATATAGCTAATAAGACTATTTCTGATATCATCATAAAAACAAACGATAGCTCACAAAAAATAAATCAGGCAAGCAGTATTATTGCTTCTATTTCAGAACAAACTAATCTTTTAGCTTTAAATGCCGCTATAGAAGCCGCCAGAGCAGGAGAATCCGGAAGAGGTTTTGCGGTTGTGGCAGAAGAGATAAAAAAATTGGCGGAGCAGTCAGCCAATTCTATTAAAACAATCGAACAAATAGTTGAGGAACTGCAAATGAATTCACAAAATGCGGTAAATACTATGAAAAGGATATCTCAGATTGCAAAGGAACAAACTGAAAGTGTTATAAAGAACGGAGAGAAATATAAATTAATTGAAGAAGCAATGAAAAAATCTCAACAAGCTATTTCGGAATTAAACTCAGCAGGTCATGAAATGGTTGAAATGAAGGATGTCATACTTAATACCTTGGAGGGATTGTCCGCAATTGCTCAAGAAAATTCTGCGTCAACCGAAGAAGTAACTTCATCAACAATGCAACAGGTTGAATCCATAAAGGCGCTCACAAGAGCCAGTGAGAATTTATCTCAACTTGCGCAAAATATGCAAAGGACTATTTCAAAGTTTAAAATATAATAAAATTTAATTTGGCGAAATGGCGGCTTTGGTTTATTGGTGTATAAATCCCGCATTTGTTAATGCATGGTAAAACAACCGTAATAAATATTACATAAGAAATATGTTAATATTAGAATAAATAATGAATTAACTTACCAATGTCTTTAGACAGTATTGCAGTTAAGAGGGAATCTAGACTGCTACTATATAATGCGAGGATGATAGCTATGAAAACGACAAAGCTGCAAAATGCCCTTAAAGGACTTACAAATGCTATTACACGTTTTCCGTTGACGAC
>CAZPIS010000205.1:0-3652 GCA_964586745.1 uncultured Ruminiclostridium sp. | reverse complement strand
GGTTTACTTATATAGTTATCCATTCCCGCTTTAATACATTTTTCACGGTCGCCTTCCATCGCATTTGCAGTCATTGCGACGATATAAGTATGTTTTTTGTCGCCTTCCATCTCCCGTATGCGTCTGGTGCTCTCGAAACCGTCCATTTCGGGCATCTGGCAATCCATAAAAACTATGTCATAGCTTTTTGAGCTGACTGCTTCAAGGGCCTCGACACCATTTATGGCAATGTCGCACGTTATATTAATTTTATTAAGCATTTTTATTATTAGTTTCCGGTTCATTTCGTTGTCTTCCACCAGTAGAAGTCTTGAATTTAGTCTTGTTATATTCTCGTATGTCGAGTATTTGGTAATAATATGCCCCGGACCCGTATCATTCTTTTTAAGGCCAAGCACCAGAGCCATGCAGTTAAGCAGTTCATCACGTCTGACCGGCTTAGCCAGGTACCCATAAAAGCCTATTTCGATAGCTTTGCTGATATCTCCTCTTTGTGCCGATGAAGTCAGCAACAAAAGCTTGATATCCGCCATGCGTTCATCTTTCTTAATTATTCTCGCAAACTCTAAGCCGGAAATCTCAGGCATTTGTAAATCGACCAGGCAGACATCAATCAGAATACCTGCTTCGAGCCGATCTTCTATTATTTTAATGGCGATTTGTGCATTCTCCGCCTCATAGACAATACAACCTGCCTTCTCAAGATACGCTTTGACTATGAACCTATTGCTACGGTTATCGTCAATTACAAGCACATATTTGTTGTCAAGCTTAAAATGCTCATATTCGCCAAATGAGCCACTACTTACTACAGGCATATTTACAAAGAAGCTGAAGGTGGAGCCTTTTCCCGGTTCACTTTTAAGAGATATTTCTCCTCCCATAAGTATTACAAGCTCACGCGCTATTGCAAGGCCGAGACCGGTACCGCCATATTTTCTCGTAGTGGAAGCATCAGCTTGTATAAAGGAATTGAACAGCTTTTTTGTATCCTCTTCCGTTATCCCGATGCCTGTATCTATTATATTAAAGCGCAGCTTAGCAATTCCGTCGGATTCTTCTTCAAGCTCTACATCTACAAGGACTTCACCTTCTTCGGTGAATTTTACTGCGTTGCCCACGAGATTAATCAATACCTGGCGGAGTCTTGCAGGGTCGCCCATCACTTCATCAGGTACATTTGATCTGATCATGGTATTCAACTCGAGACCTTTAATATGTGCTTTCGGTAAAAGCAGCATCACAGTGTCCTCAATTGCTGTGCGCAGGTTGAATCTTATGTTTTCCATTTCGATTTTCCCGGCTTCAATTTTCGAGAAATCCAATATATCATTTATGATGTAAAGCAGCATTTCCGAAGCTGATTTAGCTTCTTTCAGATAATCGGACTGTTCAGCCGTAAGGTCTGTACGTTCCAACAAATCAAGGAATCCGAGCATCCCGTTCATCGGAGTCCTAATTTCATGGGACATGTTCGCAAGGAACTGGCTTTTCATTATATTTGCAGCTTCAGCAGCCTCCTTGGCTTTCAGAAGTGCGGTCTCCATCTGCTTGCGCTCGGTAATATCCCTGCAAACGCCAATCATGCCGATAATTTCACGTTTTGTGTTATAAAGAGGTGCTTTAAGTGTCTCCAGTAAAACTGTCCTGCCATCTGCAAAAGGCATCCATTCTTCATTGAATTTCGGGATACCTTCCTCGATTACCTTTCTGTCGTTTTCTCTGAAGAAATCGGCTGACTCCTTATTATGAATATCATAGTCTGAAAGCCCTATTAATTCGTCACTTGATCTTCCTACCATCTTAGCATGCAGATTATTGCAGCCCAGGAATAATCCATTCTTATCCTTGAAAAAAACTATTTCGGGGATGGAGTCTAATAAACCCTTAAAGAGTGATGTCTGTTCCGACATCTTATTCTCGAAGAGCTTCCTCTCTGTAATATCAAGAAGCGTAATCAGTGTAGCTTCTAAACCTTTATAGTTTATACTTCTGCTTCGTACTTCGGATGTAAATATACTCCCATCCTTTTTTATAATGTTGATTTGGAAGTTTTTGACCGGAATGTTATAGGAACTCTCCCGGAAATGTTGGTAATAAATATCCTTTGAGTCCTCGGGAATAAGAAAGGAGATATTGTTTCCGAGCAACTCCTCTTTTGTATATCCGAGTATTTCTACAGCGGTATCGTTCACAAAAAGAAGTATTTCTTCCTTGTAAATTGCAATTATCTCAGGGGAATTGTTCACGATTGTTGAACACCAACCGCCTTCATCGTTTTGGAAGCAATCTGATGAAAAGCTACATTCAGACATTCCGGAATCCTCAGAACAAATCAGTTTTGAAGGCATTTGTAAAATATTATATAATCTATTTATTAAATTCAAGCATAAATCGTTGTCTTTATTAAGTGCTGCTTTTTCAAGATTAGCGGCCAGCTCATAAACAGGTTTTATGAAAATATTTGCAGATGCCCCTTTTAATTCATGAGCATGCATTTTTAAACCGCTAAAATCCTTATTCGAAAAGGAACAACTCATATTTTCAAGTAAAACATGCAAACGATTAATATATACGCCAAATATTTCTCTGACATCTTCTTCGGGAAGCTGTGAAATTCTGACGAAGTTAATGATGTATTCTTCTATGAAGTTATTAATGCCGCTATTTTCGGCTTTTAACTCACTCATGTTTCCCTCAAAAAATAATAAAATTTGGAATATTATATTATTTATTTTACTATGGATACATTAATAATTCAAATTTGATTTCATTGATATAATCCTGCTTGTGTGATAAATTTAAATTAAAAGTGTTAATCATTTCCAAGCAATAAATGCGAGTTATTATTTAATCCCATAAAACGCATCTATAGGTTAGGGGGGTTGAAATGTCTCTTGTTGAATTTGATTTAAACGAAAAAGAGCTGCAGGCAAAGATTTTAATTGTAGATGATAATCCATCGAATGTGATTCTGCTGAAGAAAATTCTTGCCTTTTCAGGCTATGTAAATATTGAGACTACAACTGATTCCAGAGATGTTATAAACATATATAAGGACTTCCGTCCCGATTTGATCCTTCTTGACTTGGAAATGCCTCATTTGGACGGGTTTAAGATACTTGAGGATTTAAACTCCTTAAAGCAAGAGGATTATTTGTCAGTTATGATAATTACGTCGCAAAGCGACAAGGAAAATAGGCTCAAAGCATTGAAGATGGGAGCTAAGGATTATATCAATAAACCTTTTGACCATGCAGAAATATTGATGCGAATAAAAAATATGCTTGAAATTCGCGTACTGCATAATCAGGCAAATATTCAGAACCATGTTCTGGAGGAAAAGGTTCAGCAAAGAACAAGTGAACTGAGGGACTTGCAGCTTGAATTGATTCAGCGTCTTTTGAGGGCGGCGGAATTCCGTGATAATGATACAGGCTCACATATCAAAAGAATCGGACAGTACTGCTCGGCACTGGCTAAAGAGGCAGGACTATCCAACAAGTTCTGTGACTTGATTGAACATGCAGCGATGATGCATGATATTGGGAAAATTGCAATACCGGATGAAATACTACTAAAACAGGGCAGGCTGACACCGGGGGAGTGGGAAAAAATAAAGATGCATACTATAAAAGGCTCTCAAATCCTT
>CAZPIS010000204.1:1485-3667 GCA_964586745.1 uncultured Ruminiclostridium sp. | reverse complement strand
GTAAATTTGGTGCTGTGACTATTTCTACCAACATGGCAGGTCGTGGTACCGATATTATGTTAGGAGGTAATCCTGAATTTCTTGCCAAGCAAGAAATGAGAAAGCAGGGTATGGAAGAGGCGTTAATTCTTGCCTCAATAAGCTATGATGAAACCGATGACGAGCAAATTCTGAAGGCTAGACAAATTTTTAAGAGCTTAAATGTAAGCTTTAAGGAAGAAACAGATAAAGAAAAAGAAAAGGTTATAGCGGCAGGCGGACTGAAAATAATAGGTACGGAACGACATGAATCCCGTCGTATTGACAATCAGCTCAGAGGCCGTTCGGGTCGTCAAGGTGACCCGGGTGAAACCCGTTTTTATATTGCTTTGGATGATGATCTTATGCGTCTTTTCGGCTCTGAACGTATGGAGAGAATGGTAGATGCTCTGGGATTGGATGAAGACCAGCCTATTGAGGCAAAATTGTTATCCAATGCTATAGAGAGTGCTCAGAAAAAGATTGAGGGAATCAATTTTCAAAGACGTAAAAATGTACTTCAGTATGATGATGTTATGAACCAGCAGCGTGATATTATTTATTCTGAGCGTGCAAAGGTATTAAACGGTGAAAATATAAAAGAATATATCATGAAAATGGTAGATAATATTGCCGAGAATATTGTAAGCATGTATTGCGGAGAGAGTGATATTCCGGAAAACTGGGACTTAAAGGGTCTGGCCCTCTACGCTGAAAGTATCCTTTTGCCCAAAGACACGCTGGATTTTAAGTCTATTGATTTTGAAACTGTTACAGCAAAGAATATTAAAGAGATTATGATTCAAAAGGCATACAGTATATATGAAGCAAAAGAAACCGAATTAGGCGAAGAGCTTATACGTGAAATTGAAAGAAGAGCGTTGCTTAGAAGTGTTGACGAAAAATGGATGGATCATATTGATGCCATGGATCAATTGAAGTTTGGTATCGGTCTGAGAGCTTATGGACAGCATGATCCGGTAATCGAATACAAGCGTGAAGGCTTTGATATGTTTGATGAAATGATTCGGAATATCCAGCAGGATACCGTGAAAATGATTCTTCATATTAAGAAAGAAAATATCGTTGTTAAACGTGAGCAGGTTGCCAAGCCGACAATGGCTTCCCATGGCGATGATGGGGTGAGAAAACCAAAAAAGCGGGATGTTGCAAAGGTAGGTCGTAATGATTTGTGCCCATGCGGCAGCGGGAAAAAATATAAAAAATGTTGCGGTGCGAATGAATAATTCGACTCTAAAAATTAAAAATCCGGCGTATTATGCCGGATTTTGCTTTTAGAGAAGGTATAATATTATATATAATAAGGATTACTTGATGTATTGTTAAGAGTAGTGATACAATAATATCATTGAATATTTTAATGGCATTTTTACAAAAAATAGGGTCTTGGAGGTTGATTATGCTGAACATAAATGAAGAATTATCTAAATATGAGTCGATAGATGTAAAAGATGTAGAAGAAAAAATCGGCATGATACCGGACGACGTAAAGAATGCCATTGGCCTTTACAATAAGGCACTCGATGATTTAAAGAATAATAATGAGGATATAGCGATAATTGCATTAAAAAAAGCCATTGCAATTTACCCCGCGTTTTATGAAGCCATGAACCTTATGGGAATCTGCTACTTAAGTCTGGATGATGAAGTTAATGCTAGAAGATTGTTTAACAAAGTTATTAAAATGGAAGATAACAGCTTGCGTGCGTCAGATTATTTAGATAAACTGGATGGCAAAATTTCCAATGAAGGAATTGAAAATAATTCCCGGAATAAAAAGTATAAAAAGGCTGCAGCAGATACAGCATCTTGGTTAAGAAGCGGTTTGTCTCCGGAGAAAAACAGTCCGTATTATATAAAATATATTTTAGGTTTCTTGCTGGGTATTTTTTTATTATCTATCGTTTGGATTTTGGTCCCTGCAAGTAGTCCTATAAATATTGAATTTGGTGGCCTTTTCAAGAAAGTTGAGAGTGTGTCTCCTCAAATTGAGAAACTGGAAAAAGAAAAAGTTGAGCTTTCGGATAGGCTGAAAGACGCAAATGAAGCGTTAAAAAAGGCCACCGATAATGAAAAAAAGCTGCAATCCCAAATTGAGGAATATGCATATTGGAGCGAAATACTTAGGAACCTGCAAAAGTTA
>CAZPIS010000204.1:0-1475 GCA_964586745.1 uncultured Ruminiclostridium sp. | reverse complement strand
AAGGGACTTGTTAGGGCTTGAAAAACCGGAAGATATTGAGGCGGAAATTAACGACCTCAATAATGAATGCAAACCAAAAGCAGTGTCTCAGTTCTATGAATCGGGAAGAGAAATTTATAAATCAAATTCAAACTCCAAATCTATAGAGATATATCAGGAAGCTGCCAATGAATATAGAATGGCTATTGGTATTATCGAGGAGTTGGATTTAAAGCCTAATATACTAACAAATGTTTATTATTACGGTGGAAAAGCAATAGCATTATCCCAATATCCTTCTAAGGAAGAGGCTGAAAAAGAAGCATTACATTGCTTTAGAGTAGTAACTGAGGTTGCGCCCAGGTCAGAAATGGCATCATATGCATGGGGAAGAATAAATGATATAGAGTCGGGTAAAACAATAAAACATTAAATAAAAATCAAAATGTCAAAAATAGATTAAAGATAGAAGGGATTATCGTAAAGACAATCCCTTCTACATTACACTTGTTATTACTTATTAATAAAGGTTTCAATGCCCAACTGCAATAGCGGTTTTTATTTTGTAGCCCAAACCTTCTTAAGCTTGGCAAATCTAGGCAGTCCATCCTCGATTGGGGGTTTGGATTCACCTTCAATAAGGGGCAGTGCATAATCGATAAAATCCTGTGTAAGTCCTGTCCCGTCTGATGTAATCCACTCTCTTGGTATTCTCTTTTCTGTATTAGCAACGTCTGAAAGGTTTACAAGTATATAATTACAGAAATACTTGCCGTTCTTTTTAGATCTCTCGTAGGCTACCATGTGGTCCGTAGTACCTTCAACAGCATATTGAACAGCTTTCTGTCCGGCGGTGAAGGTTTCATCAACGTCAGTTTTTGAAGCCCAATGAGCAGCACATCTTTGGAGCAATGAAAATTCAATTGCACGAGTTTTACAGCCAAGCTCATCCTTTAATATATTAGCAAGAACCTGCGCTGTTCCGCCCAATTGAGCATGTCCGAAGGAATCCTTTGTGCTGGCAAGATCTGAACCGTATTCAGAAATATATTTGCCGTTTTTATCCTTAATTCCTTCTGATACTGCAACAATCAGCTTATGGTTATTGTTCTCATAAATCCTTTTACAATCGGCAATAAATTGGTCCATTTGGAAATCTATTTCAGGAAGATAGATAAGATCAGGTCCCGCACCTTTGTAAGAGGCAAGTGCGGTAGCTGCTGTAAGCCAGCCGGCATTTCTGCCCATTACCTCAAGGACACAAACCATTGGGGTATCATATACACGAGCATCGTGATAGACTTCCATAGTAGATGTTGCTACATATTTTGCTGCACTTGCATATCCGGGACAGTGATCGGTAGCAAAAAGGTCGTTGTCAATTGTTTTGGGAACGCCCATAACCCGACATTCATATCCTGATTTTTGCATAAATTTACTAATCTTATTGCAGGTGTCCATTGAATCATTACCGCCGTTATAGAAGAAATAACGGA
>CAZPIS010000203.1:0-3672 GCA_964586745.1 uncultured Ruminiclostridium sp. | reverse complement strand
TTAGTCTTGATGTTTTAAAGGGTTGTGCTAAAAGGACTGTAAGCTTGGCTAAGGAGGCAGGAGTAGTATTAACATCCGCAGGTGCAACATTCCCATGCGGGGTAGACCCTGATGATACTAATATACGTATTGCTCCGACATATCCCCCTATTTCAGAGCTTAGAATAGCTATCCAAGTACTGACAATTTGTGTTGAATTATCAGCGCTCGAATTATTGCTGATATAATGTAACTTTTACTTTTATTAATATGATGTTGTTTATTGCCGGTTAAGAATAACGGACAGGACAAATATAAAAAAGCGGTTATGTAGTTTTCTCATAGCCGCTTAATATTACTCATTCTAATACATATAATTGATTTTATATTATGCTTCTTCTTTTTAAAGCATTCTTTCAATAGCCAAATAAAAATTAAAAATTAAAAATAATATTCATTTATTTCTGGATTTTTAACTTGTTTAGATATATAATAAATATCACACTGTTAATGTATACAATAAGATAACATAATAACATATTGTCAGAACGTTATGTTGACGTTATGTTTAATCGGAGGTTTCCCAAGTTGCGAGATATATACGAAAGTCCATTTAATAAACGTTACGCCAGCAAAGAAATGCTTGGAATTTTTTCGCCCCATAAGAAATTTAAAACCTGGAGAGCATTATGGATTGCTCTTGCAGAAGCCGAAAAAGAACTTGGATTAGAAATTACAGATGAACAGATTAATGAGCTTAAATTGCATAAAGAAGATATTAACTATGAATTAGCAGAAAAAATTGAAAAAGAAACACGTCATGATGTTATGTCCCATGTTCATGCCTATGGTGCCCAATGTGAGAAAGCAAAAGGAATCATTCATTTAGGTGCAACTTCTTGCTATGTGGGAGATAATACAGACATTATATTATATTCTGAAGCACTTAAGCTTATCAAGAATAAAGTTCTTTCTGTAATAATAAAGCTTTCACGTTTTGCAGAAAAATATAAGGATATGCCGACCTTAGGTTTTACACATTATCAGCCGGCCCAACTTGTTACTGTCGGTAAAAGAGCAAGCTTGTGGATAATGGAACTTTTATTGGATATTGAAGAGCTTGATTTTGTTATTGATAATTTGAAGCTTTTGGGAAGCAAAGGTACAACCGGTACGCAGGCGAGCTTTTTATCACTCTTTAACGGAGACCATGAAAAAGTAAAAAAACTCGAAAATCTTATTGCTCATAAGATTGGTTTTACAAAAGTTATGCCTGTATCGGGTCAAACCTATTCAAGAAAGCAGGATTCACGTATAATAAATGCATTGAGTGCTGTTGCTCAAAGTGCTTATAAATTCAGCAACGACTTGAGGTTATTAGCCAATCTTAAAGAAATGGAAGAGCCTTTTGAGAAAAAACAAATCGGTTCTTCTGCAATGGCATATAAACGCAATCCTATGAGAAGCGAACGAATTTCATCTTTGGCACGTTATGTGATTGTTGATGCGCTTAATCCTGCAATTACAGCATCTACACAATGGTTTGAAAGAACCCTGGATGATTCGGCTAATAAACGAATCAGTATTCCGGAGGCTTTTTTAGCGGTAGATTCAATATTAAACATTTATAATAATATATCTGATGGTTTTGTAGTATATCCTAAGATTATCAGAAAAAGGGTTCTTGAAGAGTTACCTTTTATGGCGACAGAGAATATTCTCATGGAAGCGGTTAAACGTGGGGGCGACAGACAAGAGCTTCATGAACGCATACGTGTTCATTCAATGCAAGCTTCCAAAATTGTTAAGGAAGAGGGCAAGTCGAATGACTTGATTGAGAGAATTGCGAATGATCCTCTTTTTGATATCAGCGTAGAGGAACTGAATGGGGTTCTGGCACCAGAAAACTATATTGGACGCAGCAAGGAACAAGTTGAAGAATTATTGTCCGAACAGGTTTTACCTTTATTAAAAAAGAATAACGCACAAGAAATCAATATTGAATTAATGTCATAAATAATGAACCATAAGTCCTATTGATAGTTGGACGTTAATAATGTAATATTGTCATATCGTCTTATTGTAATTAGTATATTTACCGGAGGTCATACATTATGGTTGCAATTAATAAGTATAGTAATGTTCCGCTTTATTGTCAGCTTAAAAACTTAATAATTATGAAAATTGAGAATGGTGAGTTTGAGGCTGATAACAAGATTCCTTCAGAACAGGATTTTTGCGACCAATACGATATTTCAAGACCTACTGTCAGGCAGGCAATAAATGAATTGACTGCAGCAGGTCAGCTATATAAAATGAAGGGCAAGGGTACATTTGTATCTGCGCAGAAAACATATATAAGCATAAAGGACTATACCGGATTTACTGATTCGATATTGGACAGCAAAAACCCCTCAGAAAAAGATATATTATCAATTGAGGTAGTATCCGGGCAAAACAATCCTAAAGTTCTTGAGGCGTTTAGTATGAAACCTGAAGGTAAAAACGATTTTGCCGCGATCACTTATACAAATACATTGAGTAATGACGTTGTATCATTTAGTATATCATATATTCCACTGGCTTTATTTCCTGATATATGTGAAGATATTCAGACAAATAAGGATGTCCTCAGAGGTAAGTATCCTTTAATTCCCAGTAGCACTAAAAGTATGCTCGATGTTATAAATACAGATCAGCGGGAAGCGGTATATTTAAAGCTACAGCCCGGACAACCGCTTATTCGTATTAATAATATTCTTTATTCAAAGAGCGGACAACCTGTAGAGTATATAATAACAAAATATCGATCGGATAAGACCAGACTTCAATTTGAAAATCATAAATAATTATATCTGCAATTATTAAATACATTATAAAAAAATGTTATTAAGCCGGCTAATTGCCGGCTTATTATATTATTGCATATTCTGTTGCATGGTCTGATATTTTTGAGCAGCCGTCTGTACATCATTCAAATTAGCATTTTTGACATTATACCAGCCTTTTTTCTGCATAGTATCAAAAATTTCAAATTGTATCTGTTGCTTATCATTTATAATTTTTGCCATTTCTGAACGAAGATTTTCACAGGTTGATTCGGCAAGAAAGGTTCCGTATGCACTGATTATTTGTTTTTCGCTGCTTAAAGCATCATTCATTATTTCTTGCTCGGTTAAAGATGAGCTGTTCTGTTGCATTAATCTACCTCCTTATTGTTGTGCCGGCTTATTGTGTGAATTTAAATAGTTAAACAGCATATTAAAATGCTGTTTGTGAAGCTGAGCTGCTTTATTACAGACGTCTTTCAATTGTGGGTCGTTACAGTTTTGAGAATACATTTCCATTTTTTTATGGTTTAATGATTCATAGTTTAACATGTCTTCCAATATGGTCAGATTTTTGCTTGTTAGCATTGCTTGTCCCTGTTGCATTTGTTGTCCGAAATTTTGCGGCATTTGCTGATTATTCTGCTGCATAAAACACACCTCCATTAATATATAGTTTAAAATAGTGTTCCCATAGATTTGTTGTTTTATAACTATTATTTAATGGTAGAAATAAAATTTATTAATTTTTTTGAATATCTTGACTAAACGCCCAATATACTTATACTGACCGAATGGGTCATGCATCTTGCATGTACCGACAGATACTGAAGGGGGATTGGCTGTGGAGAGTTTATACAGCGTT
>CAZPIS010000202.1:0-3695 GCA_964586745.1 uncultured Ruminiclostridium sp. | reverse complement strand
ATCATTTGTGCCGTCGAACTTATGTCCTTTGAATTTTTTAATATCTCGTAACCGTATACTGTATGCTTCTTAACCTCATCAAATTCATTAATGGTGAGATTTGTAGGCTTCTGGAGAATTCTGTCGTCGACCATCACCTTCCCGATATCGTGAAGCAGAGACCCAACACCTAATTCCTTCAGTGCTTCTCCCTTTATTCCCAATCCAATACCGGTAATCAAAGATAAGATGCAAACATTAACACTATGAGAGAAGGTATAATCATCCACCGAGCGGATGTCAGATAAATTCATTATAATAAAATCATTATCAAGCAGATCGGATAGTAATTTCAATATATCACTCCCTATCTAAACGTTCTCGCAGTAATTTATTTACCATTTCCATGACTTTTTTACCATCCACAGAAATTTTCAAGGATGATGTAGTCATAATTGCTTTAACACGAGCTTTGGCTTCGGTCACGATTTCTTCCTTTACTATCTCAGTAACCGGTATACCCTTTGATAATTCGTCTTCTATATATATTTCAGTAATATTGTAATGTTTTAACTGTTCAATTTTTTCCTCTGTAATTTCTGAGCCTGCAGATAAGAGAATGATACCATCCAATGATTGTATGGTACGTGCAACATAAACACCTGATTTAACTCTATCCAGGCTTACTTTTCTCACTAATAATTACCCTCCGTAATTAAGATAAGATAATACTTTAATAAATAAAAAATTATATTTCAACACAAATAGAATCTTTAGTTTAATCTTTAAAATTTATCGGCTTTTTTGGGGGAAAGGTTTAGATGATTTTATTCCAATAAAGGTCTGATAATGGTCATAACATCATGCTTCAGGATTTCGAGCTCCTTATGTGATCCCTCAAGTGAATCCGATGAAACACCATAGTATATTTTTATTTTGGGTTCTGTTCCTGAAGGTCTTACGCAAAACCAGAATCCCGGGAGCAATGTATAAAGAAGCACATTGGATATAGGCATTTCTATTTTTATAGCTTCGCTCGTCTTAAGGTTTCTCTTAATTTGCATTTTATAATCAGAGATAACACAAACATCTTTTCCCCCTATTTTTTCAATATCCATATTTCTGAGTGATTCCATCGCGGCGTTTATCTTTTCAAGACCTTCTTTGCCTTTTAGTGTGAAAGACTCTATACCCTCTTCTACATATCCGTATTTTTGAAAAAGTTCTAAAAGGCCCTGATAGAGATTCATACCTCTTGATTTATACCAGGTGTAAACCTCGGCTATTAGCATAGCTGCCACAACAGCATCCTTATCCCTGGCATAGGTTCCCGAAAGATATCCATAGCTTTCTTCAAATCCAAATATAAACTTTTTCTTACCTGTATCATCTAATAATTTTATTTGTTCGCCTATAAATTTAAAGCCGGTAAGTACATCTAAAATTTCTACTCCATATTCCTCTGCTATTTTTCGGGCTAAGTCACTTGAAACAATTGTTTTTACCACAAATGCGTTTTTTGGCAATTCGTTTTTTTTCTGTCTCTCAGAAAGAATATACTCCATCAGAAGACATCCGGTCTGGTTTCCTGTAAGGGTAATAAATTCTCCTTTATTATTTCTTACAACAACCCCGACTCGGTCGGCATCAGGATCTGTACCAATAATCAATTCGACATTTTCTTTCTCCGCCATTTGTATAGCTATATTAAAAACAGCTTTTTCCTCAGGGTTCGGGTATTTCACAGTAGAAAAATCCGAATCAGGCAATTCCTGTTCCTTAACCATCAGAACATTATCAAAGCCTATTTCCTTCAATACTCTTCTAACCGGCTTATTACCTGAACCATGTATGGGAGTATATATTATCTTCGTTCCCTTACCGTATTCTCTGCATAGTTCAGGGTTTATACTCACCTTTTTCACTGCGCCTATATATGCATCGTCAATTTCTTTTCCTATTATTTCTATTAAGCCATTCTTCAACGCTTCTTCTTTTGTCATACAGCGGATTTCGGATATATCTTTAATAGCTTCGACTTCCTTAATAACGTCATCAGATTCCTTGGGCGGAAGTTGGCATCCGTCACTGCCATATGCTTTAAATCCATTATATTCTTTTGGGTTGTGGCTGGCTGTAATCACAACTCCCGCAGCGCAGCCCAAATACCTTACGGCAAATGATAGTTCAGGCGTCGGGCGGAGCTCGTCAAATAGAAAGGCCTTAATATTATTGTAAGCTATAACTAAAGCCGTTTCCAATGCAAATTCATAAGAGCAATGCCGAGAATCATATGCTATAGCAACACTCTTTTTGCTTTCACCCTGATTCTTTACAAAATTAGCAAGGCCCTGAGCCGCCTTGCGAACCGTATACCTATTTATTCTATTAGTTCCTGCGCCTATAATGCCACGCATACCACCTGTTCCGAATTCCAATTCCCTGTAAAACCTGTCTTCAATTTCTTTCTCATTATCTTTTATTGATAAAAGCTCAGTCTTTGTTTTTTCATCATAATAAGAATTATCAATCCATTGCTTATATACTTCTTTGTAATCCATACAATCCCTCCGAGCTTAGCTGAATGCACTATATTTATATCGCTCTTTTTGGTTCTACAATCAACTTAATAGCCGTGCGTACCTCACCGTCAACATTTATTTCCGAGAATGCAGGTATACATACCAATTCTATTCCAAGAGGAGCAAGAAAGCCTCTGGCTATCGCAACAGCTTTAACTGCCTGGTTCAATGCGCCGGCACCGATTGATTGTACCTCAGCTACGCCCTTTTCTCTTACAACACCTGCAATTGCTCCTGCTACAGAATTGGGGTTTGATTTTGATGAAACCTTCAACAGATTCATTATGGCAACCTCCAAAAACTTATATCCTAATAATACTGCTAATTCTTTTTATTTCAGTTGATTTATTATTTTCTTCGTTTATATTTACAATAACTGCGTTTATTTGAGCTTTCCCTTTCGCAGGTTCATGCTGAACAGGAAGGCCCAGAGTGAATTTTTTAATTATAAGTTCTTTATCAACACCAATGATCCCATCGGCAGGACCTGTCATACCGACATCGGATATAAAAGCCGTTCCCTTTTCCAATATCTTTTCATCTGCAGTCTGTACATGAGTGTGGGTTCCTAACACACATGACACCCGTCCGTCGAGATAGTATCCCAATGCAATTTTTTCACTGGTAGCCTCTGCATGAAAATCGACCAATATATAATCGGCTTGCCCCTTAAGAAACGACAGCTCTCTGTCTGCTGTCTGAAAAGGGCAATCCGCCGGTTGCTCCATATAAATACGTCCAATAAGATTCACTAAAGCAAGCCTACATCCGTTCTTCTCTATGACAAGACGCCCCTTGCCCGGAACACCCTTCGGATAATTGGCAGGTCTTACGATCTTTATTCCCGAATCGATAATTCTTAAAATCTCTTTACGCGCCCAGGTGTGATTCCCCATAGTAATAGCATCTATTCCGCTGTCAAAAATCTCTTGGGCGGTATTAAAGCTTATACCTCTGCCACCTGCAGCATTCTCACCATTCGCAATACAAAAATCAGGCTTATATGTTGACTTTAGCTCAGGCATGCTCGCTTTTAGCGCATTTCTCCCAATTTCACCAAAGATATCTCCAATAAAAAAGATTCTCAAAAAACTTTCTTCCTCTCAAAACACGGGAAGCGTTTTCACGCTTCCC
>CAZPIS010000201.1:0-3737 GCA_964586745.1 uncultured Ruminiclostridium sp. | reverse complement strand
CGTCATAGTTTTTACATGCCCAGATAAATCCGCCTTCAGAGCGCATTACCCTTGCAACCACATCATCTATAAGAGTATAAAAATACTCGATGCCGGCCTCTTTAAATTTTTCTGTATATTCAGCATCAAAGATATCTTGGAAGATATCCTTAAAACTGTGGTCATATATTTTTGATATAGTATCCTTGGTAGCAAACCATATGTCCTGATTTTTATCCAGAGCATAATTAAAGCATGAACGGGCAAAGCTCTCTATGGATTTTTTCGTATTATGCATACCCATAATAATGCCTTCGCCGTTAAAATCATGAATGGTTTTTCTGGTCTCATTACCGTCCTTATCTGTAAAAACCAATTCGGCTTTTCCGGCTGATTCAATTTTCATTTCTGTGTTTTTGTATATATCTCCATAGGCGTGTCTTGCAATAGAAATAGGTTTTTTCCATGTCCGTACGAAGGGGTTGATTCCTTTGACCAGGATAGGCTCTCTGAAAACCGTGCCGTCTAAAATTGCACGGATAGTCCCATTAGGGCTCTTCCACATCTCTGTAAGATTATATTCCTTTACACGAGCTGCATTAGGAGTAATAGTGGCGCATTTTACAGCGACACCATATTTTTTTGTGGCTTCAGCCGAATCGATGGTAATCCGGTCATTGGTTTTTTCTCGGGCTTCCAGTCCCAAATCATAATACTCGGTTTTTAACTCCACATAAGGCTCAATAAGAATATCTTTAATCCACTTCCAGATTATTCTGGTCATTTCGTCGCCGTCCATTTCGACAAGGGGAGTTTTCATAATAATTTTAGCCATCTGTTTCCTCCTGAAAGTCTATGTTTATCAGTACTATTTTTTTATCCAAGGAAGCTTTCCGCCCGATTTCAGTATGTCGGCATCCAAGGGTGATAATGTATGCTCAAGCTCTATGGTAATTCCTTTGGTAAGATTATTAAGCACGCACGCTCCTTTTAAATCTCCGATTTCTACTGCAAGTTTATCTCCCTCGCTAAGATTATCATAATCGGAAGGATTCTTAAAGGTTAAAGGTACTATGCCAAAATTAATAAGGTTGGCAAGATGTATTCTTGCGAAGCTTTTTACAATTACAGCCTTGACTCCCAGATATTTCGGGGCTAGGGCAGCATGCTCTCTGCTTGACCCCTGACCATAGTTTTCACCGCCGATAATAAAGCCTCCATTATATTCCCTGGCTTTTTCATAAAATTTAGGGTCAACAGCCTCAAACACAAATTTGGATATTTCGGGTATATTGCTTCTGAAAGGCAGAATCTTAGCTCCGGCAGGCATTATATGGTCGGTTGTTATGTTATCCGCTACCTTAATCAATACATTGCCCTCAAGGGTGTCGGATAGTGGGTCAAAGGATGGAAGAGGCTTAATATTCGGACCTCTGATTATTTCAACTTTTTTAGCGTCTTCCTCGCTAAGAGGCGTTAAAATCATATTGTCATTTATTATAAAGCTGTCCGGTAATTTAACCAAAGGATAATCGCCAAGATCTCTGGGGTCTGTTAATACGCCTTTTATTGCTGTGGCTGCGGCTGTTTCAGGACTTACCAGATAAACCTGTGCATCCTTTGTGCCGCTTCGTCCTTCAAAGTTGCGGTTAAAGGTTCTTACCGATACTCCGCTTGACCCGGGAGCACACCCCATACCTATACATGCTCCGCAGGCATTCTCCATAATTCTGGCTCCGGACCTTACCAACTTTGTATAGTCACCGTCCTCGGCCAAATGCTCCACAACCTGTCTTGAACCGGGGCTTATAAATACATGGAGATTATCCGAGACCGTCTTGTTGTTCAGAGCTTGAGCTACAATTTTAAGATCCCGCAGCGAAGAATTGGTGCATGAGCCTATGGCAACCTGATCCACCTTAATATGCCCTATTTCTCTTACTCTTTTAACCGAGCCGGGACTATGGGGAAGAGCAGCCATAGGTTCTATTTCAGAAAGATTAATTTTTATTATTTCATCATAAAATGCATCACTATCAGCTTCTAAAGGTCTAAAATCCTTTTCCCGACCTTGAGCCTTTAAAAATTTATAGGTGATATCATCACTTGGGAATATGCTTGTGGTACAGCCTGTTTCGGTGCCCATATTGGTTATTGTGGCACGATCCGGGACGCTTAATGAACCTACGCCCTCTCCAAAATACTCAAAAACCTTGCCTACATTACCTTTTACATCAACAAGGCGGAGAACCTCCAGGATAAGATCCTTTGCAGATACCCAGGGGCTTAGTTTTCCGGTTAGCTTAATTCCCACTACCTTGGGATATTTAATACGGAAAGGTGCTCCTGCCATAGCACAAGCTACATCAAGGCCGCCTGCTCCCATGGCAAAGCATCCCATTCCTCCGGCAGTAGGGGTGTGGCTGTCAGAGCCTATAAGCGTATTTCCCGGTATAGCGAATCGCTCTAAAAAAAGCTGGTGACATATTCCGTTACCCGGTTTTGAAAAATAAAGGCCGTATCTTTTGGCTATAGATTCTAAAAATCTATGGTCATCGGCATTTTTAAAATCGGTCTGAAGAGTGTTATGGTCGACAAAGCTTACACTGAACTGAGTTTTTACTCTGTCAATTCCAATGGCCTCAAACTGGAGGTAAGCCATGGTGCCTGTTGCATCCTGAGTAAGCGTGTTGTCTATTTTAAGGGCAACCTCGCATCCGGCTTTGGCCTCGCCCTCAATTATATGATTTTTAAGTATTTTTTCCGTGATTGTTCCCGCCATTAAACTCACCTTCACTTTGTTTTTGAAAATTATACCCCATTTAACTTACAATAAGCAATATGCATAAGTGACTAAGTTTTTGTTGTAAGACATTTATTCTTTAATTATACTTATAACGAGACCAAAGATTTTCCACACCTCTAAGGTGGTGAGTAGAGATTACTGTCCCAGGCAGGGGCAATATCCTCCGCATCGAGTTTCAATGGCTCGGGACCCTTACGAAATCCTTGATTAATATATTATTTGTTTGCAGTTTAATTAAAAAATATGTTAGGAGCACCAAAAATGGATTTAGAGAACCGCGAAAAAGCCGAGAATAAGGTTTTACTTTTATATTTTATATATAAGGTCCGAATACCTGTAAGCAATATGCAGTTAACCAGAATAATGCTGGAAAACCGTTACATGAATTATTTTCTTCTTCAGCAAAGTGTTCATGAAATGCAGCAGGACAAGCTTATATTAACTGAAACTAAGGATGATTTGGATTATTACAGTCTGTCTGATGAAGGGCAAAAAATGTTGGATATGTTCATTAATTTGGTGCCCATTGGAATTCGCTCCAGGCTTGACAAAAACATAGATACAATTCGTTCGGTAATGCGCCTTGAAACATCGGTAGTTGCAGAGTACACGCTGGAAAACGAGAACGAATACGAAGTAAAATGCAGAATTTTGGAAGATTTTAATCCTCTTATAGATATCAGGCTATCTGTAGGTTCAAGGGACGATGCCTGTTCTATCTGCAAAAATTGGAAAACCCATGCTAAGGAAATTTACCCTGAAGTTATTGCAGTTCTTTTGGGTAAAGATAAAGAGAATCAGTGAGATCGTTTGCATATCACAAGGAAATTGTCTTGTTACCACTACGCTAACTTTCATTTTATTTGCATGCTCATATTAAGAATTATGCGAACTAAAGTGTGCTGTGCCAAATGTCATTCTGAACGAATTCAGAAAAAAGTCATCCTAAGCG
>CAZPIS010000200.1:0-3747 GCA_964586745.1 uncultured Ruminiclostridium sp. | reverse complement strand
ATGAATTAATCTATGATGATGCCCGACAGGAGCAAGAAAATCAAATCCGAGCTATTCGTACTTTTATTCAGCAGGCAGTGGACTATATAGTTTTTTCTCCGAAGGTTGAAACCGGATGGACTTCAATACTATTGGAAGCGAAGGAGGCAAATATACCTGTAATCGTGATTGACCGCTATATTGAACCGGAGGTAGAGGATTTATACACTGCTTATATTGGATCAGATTTTTATAAAGAAGGCGAGATAGCCGTCAAGTGGCTGGAGGATTTTCTGAAAAAGCAAGAGAAGAATGACGATCATATTAGAATAGTACATATTCAGGGAACTATGGGTTCATCGGCGCAGATTGGCCGTACCACTGCTCTGGAGCAGGCTATTAAGCGAAATTCTAACTGGGAAATTATCGCGCAGGAGTGCGGCGATTTTACGAAAGCCAAGACATACGAAGTCATGGAATCAATTTTAAAGCAGACAAAAAATATCGATGTAGTTTATTGTGAGAACGACGGCGAGGCACTTGGCGCAATAGCCGCAATGGAAGAGGCGGGTCTAAAATGCAACGCTCGAGACGGTGTAATTGTCATCTCATTTGATGCGACAAGGCTTGGCCTCCAAAATTGTTTAGAGGGTAAAATAGCCTTGGATGTGGAATGCAATCCATTGCAGGGGCCCTATGTAGACTTAACTATCAAGCGCTTGCAGAGCGGGAAACCGATAGAACAAATAAAGTATATTGACGAGGCTTATTTCGACTACTTTTCAATATCGAAGGAAACGATTAACGGCAGGGGATATTGAGGGTGGTAATTTTACTGTATAAGTTCAAAATATTATGATTGGCTTATTAATCAATATTGGATGAGGAATGTCAAGGGTTTACTTTTTAATTGAGAAGGTTGAAATTTTTACGCGCTTATCGTCAAAGTATTGTTTTTTATTATATTTGATAATAGACTAAATATAAATAAAACCAACACGAAATTTGAAAGGGGAATAAGAAAATGAAAAAAATCTTAGCTTTAGTCTTGGTTGCAGTACTAGCATTCGGTTTAGTAGCATGCGGCGGAACACCAGCAGCTCCTGCAGCTCCCGCAGCTCCCGCAGCTCCTGCAGCTCCTGCAGCTCCTGCAGCTCCCGCTGCTCCCGCTGCAAAGGATGTTATCAAAGTTGGTATCGTTAACAACCCACCTTCTGAGTCCGGATATCGTGCTGCTAACGTAGCAGACTTTGAAAAAGTATTCACAGAAGCTAATGGATACAAGGCTTCAACTTTCTACAGCCTTAAGAATGATGAGCAATTGAATGCAGCTACACAGTTTATTACTGACGGCGTAGACTATCTTCTTGTTTCAGCAGCCGCTACAGATGGTTGGAATACCGTTCTTGAAAGCGCTAAGCAAGCTGGTATCAAAGTGTTCCTTTTCGACCGTATGATGAACGTCGATGAGAGCATGTACGAAGCTGCCGTTGTTTCCGACATGGCAAACCAAGGAACAACAGCTGTAAATTGGTTAAAAGCACAAAAACTTCCTGAATATAACGTTATCCATATCCAAGGCGCAATGGGTAGTGATGCTCAGATTGGTCGTACAGCTGCTTTAGATGCAGAATTTGCAGCCGGCACCATGAAAGGTGTTGTACAACAGACCGCTACTTGGGATGAAGCCACAGCAAAACAGATTGTTGAATCAGTAATCAATTCCGGTGAAAAATTCAACGTTATCTATGCTGAAAATGACGGTATGGCTAAGGGTGCTGTTGCAGCTCTTGATGAAGCTGGTATTACTCACGGCGTTGACAAAGATGTTGTTGTAATGGGTTTTGACTGTAACAAATGGGCTCTTAGAGAACTGCTTGCAGGCAACTGGAACTATGACGGTCAGTGCAGCCCCTTCCAGGCTTCTGTAATCGATGGTATGATTAAAGATGTTGAAGCTGGAAAGACACTTGCTTCAAAGAAAGTTATTTCTGAAGAAAAAGGATTTGATGCAAAGACTATTACACAGGCTGATATTGATACATACGGTCTTGGCGATTAATCTATAATATTACTCCACTTGATAAAAGGGAGTTCTATCAGGTATGTGCGATGTTTAGTATGTGGATATTTCCGCATACTAGCATCGCCATTTATAAGAAACTTCTAAAGTTTTAAGGATGGTAACTATGCAAAATGACATCATTTTATCAATGCGGAATATAAGTAAATCATTCCCGGGTGTCCGTGCCTTACAAAATGTAGATTTCACTCTTCGTAAAGGTGAAATTCATGCTTTGATGGGTGAAAACGGAGCCGGCAAGTCAACTTTGGTCAAAGTTTTGACAGGCGTATACTCAAAGGATTCAGGGCAAATCAATATAGAGGGTATTAGCAAAGACATTAATATAAAATCCCCACGCGATGCTCAGAATTTAGGCATAAGTACGGTTTATCAGGAGATAACCCTTTGTCCTAACCTTACGGTTGCCGAGAATATGTTTATCGGGCGAGACAATTACAGCTTTGTGAATTGGCGCTCTATGAAAAAGAAGACTACAGAGATACTATCTAAATTAAATATCCCGGCGAGAGCAACTCAACAGCTTTCTACTTGTTCACTGGCTGTACAGCAAATGGTAGCCATTGCCCGTTCCGTAGATATGGACTGTAAAGCACTTATTTTGGACGAGCCAACATCCTCGCTGGACGAAGAAGAGGTAAAAAAATTATTTTCTTTGATGCGTGACCTGAAGTCACGCGGTGTCGGTATTATCTTTATCACTCATTTCCTTGATCAGGTGTATGAGATATGCGACAGGATAACCGTTTTACGAAACGGTGAACTCGTAGGAGAATATGAAATAAAGGATTTACCGCGCGTACAACTCATTTCAAAAATGATGGGTAAAGAGCTTGACGATATTTCGGAGCTGAAGAATCAAAAGACATCACAAATCAAGGCAGATGAAGCACCGGTTTTCGAGGCATTTGGGTTATCCAGCGCGGAGGGTACTAAGCCCTTTAACTTTAGAATATCTAAAGGAGAAGTGAACGGATTTACCGGGCTTCTTGGTTCTGGCCGTAGCGAAAGCGTACGCGCAATTTTCGCTGCTGATAAAATAACCGGCGGCAGAATGATGGTAAAAGGTAAAGACGTTAAAATAAAAAAGCCAAAGGACGCCATGAAGCTTGGTATTGGGTATTTACCTGAGGACAGAAAAATGGACGGTATCGTTGCAGACTTGTCTGTGCGTGAAAATATTATACTTGCATTGCAAGTAATGAAGGGTTTTTTCAGACCGTTTTCTCGTACTGAGGCGGAAGCCTTTGCAGATAAGTACATAAAATTATTAGACATAAAAACCGCTTCAATGGATACACCCATGAAATCACTTTCGGGCGGCAATCAGCAAAAGGTAATACTTGCACGCTGGTTACTCACTAATCCGGAGTATCTTATCTTGGATGAACCGACACGTGGAATTGACGTCGGTACAAAAGTTGAAATACAAAAGCTTGTACTCAAGCTTGCCGAAGAAGGCGTCAGCGTTACATTCATTTCATCCGAGATAGAAGAAATGCTCCGTACTTGTTCACGGCTGATTGTTATGCGTGATCGTAACATAGTTGGTGAATTAATGGGCGAGGACATGACACAAGCTAAAATTATGCACACAATAGCGGGGGGGGTAGCTCAAAATGTCTAAAATTCTAAAGAAATTTGCAAAGTCTCAAATGGTTATCCCGTTGTTTGCGCTTTTTTTG
>CAZPIS010000199.1:0-3811 GCA_964586745.1 uncultured Ruminiclostridium sp. | reverse complement strand
AAATACCTATATTTGTGGCATCGACTATCAGATTATGCCTTTCGTCCTTTTCTACCAGAAGCATTTTCTGTTTTATCAACTCTTCCAATTGGTCCTTAAGTTCTTCTTCTGATGCCGCCAATTCTTCATAAACCGCAGATAGTTCCTCATGCTTTTCCATCATCTGAATCTCTGACATTACACGTTCAGTTATACAAATACCCATTAGTTCATAAACCGGCGAGGGGCTTTCTTTATCCAAAATATTGACATTAAACAGAAAATATTCACTCCAACCGTTTGCCGTTATAATACTGAGTTCAAAATTTTCCTTTATGATTCCCTTTTTATGTGATTCTAATGCATTTTTTAGCTTTATTCGTTCTTTTGAAGTAAGCAAATCATAAATATGGAATATCTTTATAATTCTGTTTGGATCATATCCCAGCTTTTCAGCGGCATTTACATTGAATTCCAAAATAACCCCGTCATCAAGAAAAGATATGATAATAATTTTAGCTGTTTCAACAGCGTTTCTGAGAGTTCCTTCCTCTCTTTTTATTTTTCTGTTAAGAGCCACAAAATAGAAATTAATAAGTATTAAGCATAAACTAAAGGCACAAACAGCCAAGGAAACAACAATAATAATAGGGTTTGTTTCACTGAAGGCATCTGTTGTGGGAGCAGCAGCAGCAAAAACCCATGGAACACTATTAATTTTTGTAAAACCCGTTATCTTTTTTTGACCTTTATAAAAATATGAACCCGCTCCTGTCTCACCTTGCATCATCCTTTTTTCTATTTCTACCAATTTTTTGTGTTTGGAATTATAATTTGCAGCATTTATGGATAAGACTTCATCTCTAACAAGAGTTCTGTCATTGTGAGCAACTATAACTCCTTCCGAGTCGATTATATATCCATAGCCTTCTTTGCCAAACGTAATATCTTCAACTGTTGAGCATAAATCCTCAATTGCAGATATTATAGATACAAAGCTTTTTGTATTTTCTTCATTGATAACAGAAATTGTGAAAATTATTGAGGGAATTTCCTCATAAAATTTAATATCCGTTGTTTCAATAGACTCTTTGCCTTGCTTTGCTTCTACGAAAAATTTTTCGTTGCTTACATTGAATTCCCTTCCGGAGTCATCATACAGCAAGCCTTCTGCTGTAATATATGCAAGCTTGATATAATAATTTGACTCATCTGATTCTTTCAAATAATTTATCTTATCATCTATTGAGTATTTATCGCTGTATATTATTTCTAATCTTGATAAAACTTTAAGCCTTTCTAAATTCCAATTAATCTTATGTTCAACAGTCTTAGCACCCATCTTTGCAATTTCAATTAATGACCGTTCAACCATATCATTAAGATAAGTATTTGTATAGATAATTACAAATCCTCCAAAAAGCAAGGAAATAATCATCGCAATAATATATTTCGAAATTCGTTTTAAAGATTTACCAAGTAGATTCATTCCATCCCCCAGTGAATACATTTACCGCTGAAAATAGTAATAACGATTATAATTACCCCAAGATGCGCTTTTGAAACATATTGCGTTAAATTTCGTTAATAATATTGATATTTTTTATGCTTTACTAAATGTAGTAAACATAGTTTTTTAATTTAAATAAACAGAACTACCGGTTTGCTTTTATGTAAACCGATAGTTCTGCTATGTTACTAGTTTCTAGACAATAATGGCTTATTTATTTTTATCTTCCTCATTAATTATTTCTGCTTTAATGTCAGCTTTTTTTGCTAACCGATTCTTTCTTCTCTTCACAAAAATAATCACAATTATAAATACAATTAATAATAAGATAATGTTTATCCACGAATATACCAACCAAACAAGGAAATTCTCAAAGCCTCTCCTGAAATTATCGACAGATTCTGTAAACTTGCTGGAAATTCTTTCACCCAGAGTCTCAGGCTCCGGCTTAGTCTCAGTCTCATCATCTACTTCTTGAATATAAACATTTATTCTGCTGAATGAAACTAATCGATCAAAGTTTTTGATTGTATTTTCAAGACTCTCTACCTCATAGCGAACCTCGGCAATCCTACTTTCAAGCGTAATGACATCCTCCAGCTTTGTTGACTTAGCCAATATGTCCAAGAGGGTTTGTTCCTGAACTTTTAGGGTTTTTATTCTGGTTTGTGCATCATAATATTGATCGGTGATATCGGTTCCTTTTGAAGATGATTCTAAAACTGTTCCAATGCTCCCCATGCTTTTAAGTACCAATTCAAAGCTTTCAGCGGGGACTCTTATTATGTAGCTGGCAGATCTTAAGGATCTTGAATTTTTGCTTTTACCTCTTACATTTCTAGCCTCAGCAAAGCCTCCGAAATCTTTTATCATCTGATCCATAGCGCTTATAGAATCATCAAAATCCAAAGTTTCAAGGTTGACATCGCCATCCATAATGAGCTTGCGCTGGCTCATTATGTTATCTGTAGAAACTTTTTCTTTGTAATCACTTTCACCAAGACCACTCCCTCCATTTTCGGAATCAGCGGGCGCAGCTGCTTGGGGAGCTTCCGGGTATGCGCCGTCATAGCTAACGCTTTCATTATAATAACCTTTCATAGCAGGTGCAGAAGCTGTTCCGCTGGATCCACATGATGAAAATACAAATGTAACAATAAGCAGTAAGGATACTGTAACAAATTTTTTCTTAAATAAGCTACTTGACTTTTTAATAAAGTTATTCATATCGAACTCCTCCTTATCTCTTCTATATATAATTTGACACCGTAAAATAAAAAAGGTTCATTTCATTAATTATTATACCATATGTTATTCATAGCCATTTATTGCTATCTGTTTTAGCCGGACGGTCATTAAAGAGCACCTTTTTAAATCTATTTATTGTATAATAAATTTAATAACACTTGCTTAAAGATACAGAAACTAACTGGAGTGAATTTATAAATGCGATTATATTTAATTCGTCACGGAGACCCCGATTATGAAAAAGATGTGCTTACTCCTGCCGGCATACTTGAGGCTAAAGCCCTCGCAAAGCGTCTGAAAAAAGAGGGTATAGATAAGATTTATCATTCGCCTCTGGGCCGCGCTTATGAAACTATGAGTTATACGGCAGAACTTACAGGTATAGAACCTGAGTTACTTGAGTGGACAGAGGAGATATACTATTATTTAGAGGTTGAGGGCTGGGGTGAAACGCATGTTTTTAATATCCCGGGCGAAGTAGCTCGTTCCATAAAAGAGGGCGAGTATCATGATAACTGGTACCTCAGATCCCCATACAACGATCCGGGTTTATTAAAAATTATTGAAAATATTCAAAGCCAGTCCGATCTTTTCTTCACAGAACACGGATATAAAAAGGAAGGTAATCTTTATCGTATAGTTAATCCGAACAGTAAAAAAATCGCTGTGTTTGCACATGCAGCATTAAGTTCAACCTGGCTTTCGCAGCTCCTTGCTATACCCACAAACATTATGTGGTCAAGCTTCTGGCCTGCCACAAGCTCTGTAACGACAATACTGTTTGAGGAAAGATCATCCACCTGGGCCGTCCCGCGTTGCTTAGGCTATGGTGATGTTTCTCATCTTTATGCAGAAAACCTACCTGTTAACCCGAGAGGCTTGATGAGTAATTTTTATTGATGTAAACCTTTCCGGCCAATTATATGTTTGTTCCTTAGCTTCTTCGGGAAAGGCATAAACACCTCAAATACCATTTTATCAAAATATGATATTTAAGTACTAAAACCCTGAAAACTTAATGCTTTCAGGGTTTTGTTTGGCGCGCCCAGCAGAGATCGAATCCACAACCTTCTG
>CAZPIS010000198.1:0-3821 GCA_964586745.1 uncultured Ruminiclostridium sp. | reverse complement strand
CTATAAAGCCACCCTCAACAATAACTTCAACCTCAATTGTGGGGTTTCCGCGTGAGTCAAGAATTTCTCTTGCAAATACATCTTCAATTTCTAAATATTGTTTCATATAGTAAACTCCTTTCCATTGTTTGTTAAATTAATAACCACATTCTAGCATACCTTAATATGCCTTTCTTGTAAAGATACAGCCTGTTAAATTGTGTATAAATTTGCGTATAAAGCACCTTACTTCGTGTTATTTTTAACACTAATATAAGACTTTATTCCAGACAATACTGTAACAGTTTCTCACAAGGATTATCCGAGAACGCTTACTTCACAATTTTTCTCAAAGTCTTGTAAATCACCAATACGACAAAGGAGTTGCCCACGGATTTTATAATGTTAAAGGGAATAATAATCGGTATAATACTCGCCTTAACGACTTCAAGAGGCTGTCCCCAATATCTAACGGTAAAGAAAAGATTGGCGGGGATCATTATAGCCGTCATGGCAATACAACCTGCAATCAAAGCTATCAAAGCCCCTTTTCGTGTTTTATTATATTTATAAATAATTGATGAAACCATTACTAAGGTTCCTGTTGGAATTACATGCATCACGAAGCCCACCCATCCACTGGCTGCACTTACTGTAAGGGCTTGAACCAATGATGCTACAACTGTGATTATAAAACCTGCTATCGGACCGTAAACAAATCCACCGATTAAGATGGGTATGTCAGCCGGATCATACTCCAGCCATGGTGCAGCAGGGATAATGGGAAAGTGGATCAGGATTATCAACACCAGTGATAATGCGGATAAAATAGCCATTGTACACATTTTTCTAACCCCAAATTTCATAAAAACAACACTCCTTCTGTGGGCTTTGCCCACTAATCTGTTTTTACAATACAATCTGAGGCCATAGCATCAAAAAAGCTCCCAAAGCAAGCTCAGGGAACTATAGATGTCTATCTCTATAATCTTCTTTCATCCAGACTTTACTGTCGGCTCCGGAATCTGACCGGATCATGCTAAAATAGCTCGCGGGCTCGTGGTTTTGCCACATCACCGCCGGTAGGGAGTTTCACCCTGCCCTGAAGATTGTACTGTATTTAATTAAGTCAATTATAGTTTATGCCTGTATACTTGTCAATAGGACTCATAAGTCCATTCAGCTTCATTAAATCGATTATTTTATTCTTTTAATGGCAGTAATCTCTACCTCTTGATTATCTACCCTCGAAGATAATTCCATTAATTGAGCTTTTATTTCCTCTTGCCCCTCAACAAGTTGCTTATATCCGTCTAAAGTCGCCTTAATATCTGGTTTAATATCGTTCTCCAGAGTAATTTCAATTTTATCCAAACGTTTTTCAACCCGGCCAAATCGGTCATCGACCTGACCTAAGTGGTTGTCAACCTGATCCAAGCGATTATCAACCTGATCCAAGCGATTATCAACCTGATCCAAGCGATTATCAACCTGTTCCAAGCGATTATCAACCTGTTCCAAGTGTTTATCAATCTGGTCAAATCGTTTATCAACCTGGTCGAATCTTTTGTCAACCTGGTCGAATCGGTTATTAAACTCATTATATATCTGTGTTAATAGTTGAAATGTTTTATCTTCCATATAGGCCTACCCCTTTTGTAAGATCCTTTATCATCATTATACATCTTAAATTGTACACATGTAAAACAAATTAAACAAGTTATTCCATAATCTTCCTAATAAATTTTTAATGCAAATGCCGGGCAGCTAGCTGAACAATACCCGCACAGCACACATTTATCAGAATCTACCAAAATCTTTCCGTTCTCAAGTGAGAGAGCATTCTGTTTGCAGCGTCTGACGCATTTTCCGCATTTTTCACACCAGAAATCAACATGGAGAGCCTTTTTATCTGCCGGCTGATAATCCTTTACCTTTTCACCTGCATGCTCCAGATCATTAAATAGCTCCACATTCATACGAACCTCTTCAATACTTTGCATTCCAAGCGCTATTGAATGCAAACATGGTATTGATGTAACAAATTCCAGACACTTTCTGAATGAATGCAGAAGATTACCGCCCCCGAAGGGCTTCATTCCGTAAATCGCTTTTCCGTTACCATGGGCTTCTTTTATAGCTTCGAGCATCTCGTCCATTGTTCCATCACAAATACCCAGCCCGTTTATATTGGTAATGGGATGGATGACATCGATTTCAGGAATATTTGCTGCTGCCCGGACAGCGGCAATATGATGAGTGGAAATTCCTACTGCCTTTATAACCCCCTGCTGCTTAAGCTCGAGATAGTAATCCAGAGCTTCACGGTGGCCTTTTATTGTATGTTTGCTTTCCTGTTCATGCATAAGAAAGCAGCCTATGCTGTCCAAGCCAAGCTCTGTTAATGCTCTGTCAACAGTTTTTTTGGCTTCTTCTCTGTCATATGCATAAGATTTTGATGAAATAACCGGCTTGATTCCGGTTATATCCATAGCCCTTTTAATATGTCGATATGTATCGTACAAATCAGCGGTGTCAATAAAGTTAACGCCCAATCGGAAGGCCTCGGCAATTACTTTTGCACCTTCCTCAACGCTTAGATTTTTCTGTAAAGGCCCTATTACAAGACCGCCAAAGCATAGTCTTGAAACCGTTAATCCGGTATGTCCCAGTTCCCTGTATTCCATAGTTCTTCTCCAACCGCAGTAGTGCAACGAAAACAGTGCAACGACCTTCAGCAGTAGCTTGCTGCCAATCAGTCTCGCTTTCAGCTCGCCCTCTTGGGCAAGCCTTGCATGGGTGTTGCTACTGTTTCCTTTGTCGCTTCGCTCCTTGAAAACAGTGCAACCACCTTCAAAAAAAGCGCCCTTAGGGCGCTGTCGGTCTGTTCTTTTATCTGCCTATTAATCTTTCAGATAGAACCGCACAATCTCTTCGAGCAGCTCATCCCTCTCAATTTTTCTTATAAGGCTCCTCGCATTGTTATGACTGGTTATATATGTGGGATCTCCCGACATAATATAACCGACTATTTGGCTTATGGGGTTATAACCTTTTTGCTGCAAAGCCTCGTAAACAGTAAACATAATCTCACGGGCCTGATCTGATTTATCCTTATTAAAGTCAAATTTCATTGTTCCTGAATTCATACTCCACCCGCTTCCTATCCGAATATTATCCGGATTTGAGATATATTCTAATATTAATACATACAAATTTGTAAATCAAGCTATATCATCAAACCGTAATATAAGATACCGTCCCTCTCATGCGTTCACCCTCAATTGCATCAAGGTCAACACTTATTATTTCCCCAGAATTTACATTTTCAATCTTAACTGCAACAGGAATATAATTGGACGTCAAACCCTCCATGTCACCACGACTTCCTTCAATTTCCTTCTCCAGAATAATGTCGGCTTTCCGGCCCATAAACTGTTCAAATACATAATTTCTCATCCGATTTGCCAGTTCAATCAGCTGCTTGCTTCGTTTCTCCTTTATACCGGGTTGAACCTGATCAGGAAACTTCGCGGCTGCGGTCCCCTTTCGGGGCGAATACTTAAATACATGTATCCACAAAAAACCCATATCCTTGCAAAAATCATAGGATTGTGAGAATTCCTCATCGGTTTCCCCGGGAAATCCTACCATGACATCGGTTGTAAAGGTTACATCAGGTATCTTTTCTCGCATTAATTTGACAATTTGCCGATAATCCTCCGGCGAATATTTTCGGTTCATTCTTTCAAGGGTTTTTAGACAACCGCTTTGCAAAGAAATATGGAAATGGGGACATAGCTTGGGCAAGTCCTTGATACCCTCAATAAATTCAGGTGTAA
>CAZPIS010000197.1:0-3851 GCA_964586745.1 uncultured Ruminiclostridium sp. | reverse complement strand
TGAGCCATTGCAGAAAAATTAAAAACATAGTAGAAGAAGGAACCCGTACCTATGATTCCGAGCAAAATATCATACCATGGTATAAAATTCTGCAGCTTGGCAGATTTCTTTCTGGCAGGATACAGCATAAAGGCCATAAAAACAATCAATCCTACAAATGATGCTCTGCGGATCTGCTCAGGCCAAGCACTGATAAGATTCATGTAAAAAATAAACAGGGAAAAACTGGCCAAAATGTAACGAACAATTTCCCTGGGGACACCGATATAATGCCTAGTGTTAGATTCACGGTCATATTCGGCCATAACTTCATCAACGTTTATATGTTCAATTTCACCCATTGATGTTATGTTTGTCGGTTCTGACATGTTGAATCCTCCTTTTTAAAAATATCAATTGACAAATATCCTACGACCGGATGAAAAGCGTACAGTAGTGTTACGGCCACAAAGCTCGCGAAGGCTAACAGAGTTTCCGTTTATCTCCAAAATATGATCTGACACTGTGCCAACAATATAGGAAAGATTGTCCATTGGCCGGTCAAAGCCACTAACAATCATGGAACCGTCTTCTCCATATTCCAAGGTTTGGCCTTCTTCAATCTCAGTCTGCACACCGGCACCAAAAGAGTAATAAATTGTCCTTACCACATAAATATCACCGTTACGAATTTCATATACATCGGTAACAGGACTTTTATTAACAGAATGGACAAAAGTAATTGAAAACTCATTTTTTCCGTCAATATGATAAACAGCCAGTGTTTTGCCTGTGTCTCCATTCTTGAGAATAAGACAAGGCGAGGATAGGATAAAATAAATAAAAACAGAGGCTGCGATCATGACCACAATCGCGGCCTCCGTTAATAATCGCTTCATTTATGTTCCTCAGCGAACGCCGATTTCTTTATAGTATTTTAAAGCACCGGGATGAATGGGTATTGAAATACCCGAAACAGAGTATTCGGCATTAAGCTCTGCTCCCTTTGGGTGAGCTTTTGCGATTTCTGCGGCATTTTCAAACAGAGCCTTTGTCATATCATATACAACTTTTTCACTTAAATCATTTGACACGATATAAGTGGCAACAACCGCTACTGTCTGAACATTAGAATCAACACCCTTGTATGCTCCGCCGGGAACGTCAAACTTGGTGTAGAAAGGATAGTCGGCAATCAGCTTATCAGCATGTTCGTCATCTATCTCCAAAATTTTTATTGAATTGGATGTTGCAAGCTCTACAATAGCTGTAGTAGGTGCTCCTGCCACACAGAAGAAGGCATCTATTTTATCATCCTTCAAAGCAGTTGCGCTGTCACCAAAGCTAAGGTTATTAACCTGGATATCGTCAAAGGTAAAGCCATAAGCTTCTAGTATTTGATGGGCATTAAACTCACAGCCTGAACCGATATCCCCTACAGAAACACGTTTTCCTTTTAATTCTTCGATAGAATTTATGTTACTTTTGCTTACTATCTGACAGACTTCGGCATAACATCCGGCCATGGCTGAAAAGCCTTCAACTGCACCCTCGCCTTCAAAAAGATCGATACCTTTGCTGGCGTAATACATAACATCGTTCTGAACAATTGCAATATCGGCTTCCTTATCTGCAACGAGGAAAATGTTTGCTTTGGATGCACCAGTGGATTGAACATCAAAGCTAATATTGTCAATTTTGGAAGCTAAGACCTGAGATACAGCACCACTGTATGCGTAATATGTACCTGTTGTTCCGCCGGTTGCCATCTTTAAAGTCACCTTGCCTCCGCAACCTGAGAAAATCATAATAACAGCCAACATCATGGCAAGAAAGAGAATAGATGTTTTCTTCTTCAAGCGTAATCACCTCATATATAATATTTTGTAAAAGCGTTAGGATAAGTTTATACTAATGACAGCTATTTTTCAACACTTTCGTAGATTAAACAATTTAGAGGAATGCGCGAATTCAGTTTTAGAAGGCATAATTCGAATGTTTCTATAGATATCGTTTTATGGAAATAAATGTACGTCCTTTTTTTGATATATTTCCGACTTCAAGAAGCTCTATTTTTCCCATGCCGCGTAATGAGATTACATCGCCTTCTACCACCGTTTTATCAGATTTAATGCACTCCTGATGCTGTAATGATATTAAACCGGCATTTATCGCTGCAGCCGCTTTTTCCCGGCTAATTGAAAACCCGGATGAGACAACGCTGTCTAATCTTAACGATGCTACAGTATCCTTTATCAGCTTGTAATCGGATTCAGGTATAATAATTTGATCATATTGAATAACTGAAATTGAGAGCTTGACTCGGCCTGCAGATTCAAAATTGGAGAGAAGAAACGGGAGTATTTCATTCATTATAACAATATCACAGCTACATTCTCCGACAAAAATATCACCGATAGTTTCACGCTTTATACCACAACCCATAAGACTTCCGAGAAAATCTCTGTGACCGGGCTCCTTTGCCGAGGAGTACGTTGCGCGTATAACAGATATGGGAGATATATCTTCTTGGTATAATTGTCCGGGTTCTATATAATCCGGAAGAAAGGCCAACACAGTACGCATTGCACCAACGTATTCAGGGATAAATGCGTGCTTTGGATGACCGCACCCAATAAGTAGTTTTTCAACCATACTTCTTTGATGTTCATTTAAAAACTTTGTATAAGAGAGAATATTTCTCTCTTCCATAATCTTCAGCTTATCGAGAACCTGTGCCAAAAGAAGTCTGTCGTCACTATTAGATGAATATTTTTTTATCAATTCATTCTTGTCCATAAAAGCCTTTGCCATCCTTTAAACTATTGTTTATTATATCCATCAAAAACCCAATGGGCAATAGAATAGAATAAAACTAAGTGTATGCTTAATATACCGGATACAAAAAGCAAGCACTTTTTAGGTGCCTGCTTTTATTGATATATTTTTCATTTACTTATTTTCTGTTAACCGAAAAAGTTAATATATCCCTGGACCAGTACTACCAAGATTATTATGGGAAGTATCCAGGTTAAATAACCTCTTAGCCAGCGAGGCATTTTTAAGCCCTCTCCGGCGTTCATTTCATTCATATAATTGTCAAATCCCCATCCATAGCGGGTTACACAGAATAACAGGTATACAAGCGAACCCAAAGGAAGCAGATTATAGCTGATTATAAAATCCTCAAGATCCAATATATTAGTGCCAGGCCCTAAAGGCTGAAAACCGCTGAGTACATTAAACCCTAATACGCAAGGTATAGAAAGAATAATGAGTAAAATCATATTAATAAGGGAGGCTTTCTTTCTGCTCCAGCCCCACAGATCCATAGCAAAGGAGATAATGTTTTCAAACACAGCAATTACGGTAGAATATGCTGCAAAGCACATAAATATAAAGAACAATGATCCCCAGATTCTTCCGCCATTCATGGAATTAAAAATATTAGGCAGGGTTACAAATACAAGGCCGGGGCCTTGACCGGGGTCTACATTAAAAGCGAAGCAGGCCGGGAAAATAATCAGTCCGGCAATAATCGAAATTGAGGTATCAATTACAGCTATGTTAATAGATTCACCCAGAAGGCGTCGATCCTTGCCAAGGTAGCTTCCGAATATCGCAAGAGACCCGATACCTATACTTAATGTAAAAAATGCCTGGCTCAAGGCTGCATATACTATTTCCCAGAGCCCATATTCTTTTATGCTGTTTACATCAGGCAATAAGTAAAATTTCAGACCTGCACCTGCGTTTGGAAGAGTCATGGATTTTACGGCGAGAACCACAATCAAAACCAACAATAATACCATCATGACCTTGGTAATTTTTTCAACACCTTCTTGCAGGCCCATTGAGCAAATACCAAAACA
>CAZPIS010000196.1:0-3858 GCA_964586745.1 uncultured Ruminiclostridium sp. | reverse complement strand
CTATACTTTAAACCTTGAAACACTCTCTGTAAGACTTTCGGAACTTTGTTTTGTCGCATTCATCAATTCCAAAACCTTAGATGCTCTCTCCATTACGTCCATAGCTTTTTGAGAAATATTCTGCGTTTTTTCGGCTTCTTCGCCGTTTGATATGGTAACTTCATTTATGGCTCTAACCATACTTTGTATCGAAGTAAGCAATTCATCTGATGTAGCCGAAAAATCTGAAGTAAGCTCTTGAAACGCCGCTGCATCATTGTAATACTGTTCTCCGATTCCTACCATTGTTTTGTAATCGTTGATAACTTTTGTATCAATAAAGTTCAACGCTTTCTCCGAACTCGAAGCAAGATCTTCAACAGATTTTATAACTTCCACTGTGACATTTTGAATCTTGTTTACAGTATTCTTTGAGTCCTCTGCAAGTTTTCGTATTTCATTGGCAACCACCGCAAATCCTTTGCCCGCCTCTCCGGCCCGGGCAGCCTCAATCGCTGCATTTAGCGAAAGTAAATTTGTCTGCTCGGTAATCTGAAGTATGGACTCTGTAAGAACATCTATATTCTTAACTGCTTTGGATTGTTCCAGTGCCTTTTTCATTTCTGAATCTATATCATTGCGTATATTATTAGTAGTTTGCTGAGAGATTGCCGCACTTTCCTTCAAATCCTGAGCCCGTTTGCTTATTTTTTGGGCTACGTCCGATCCGTTCTGAGCTTTCTCGGCGATAGACCGTACAGAGCTTTCAATTTCAACTGATGTTGCATTCATCTGTTGGGTAGAAGCTGCTGTTTCTTCAGTCACCGCAGACATCTCTTGGGTGGTACTCGATACTTCTTCAATTCTATCCGATAATTCTGCTAAATTATCAGAAGATACAAGAATATTCTCCTTAACATTGTTGGTTTCATTGATAACACCATTAATAACATTTCTTATGGATTTACTCATAACATTAACTGATTTCATAAGTGCACCGATTTCATCCTGCCTATTCATAAGACCATTAGGCAAATCCCTTGTAAAATCAGCTTTTGCTAATGTATTTAAATGGTCGGCAGCTATTTTTATCGGCTTTGATATGCGATTTGCTATAAATATAGATATTATGGCTACTATAATTGCTGCTGCAATAATCAATATAATTGAAATAAGCTTTGAATTTTCAGCATGACTATATACTTCATTCGAAGGTGCTGTTACAATAACCTTCCAACCGGTTGTCGGAACGGTTGCATATGCTCCAACCATTTCCAATCCGTCATCCTCTGTGTATTTTATGAAATCACTATCATTAACCAATACACCCTCATCAAATGCTTTTATCTTACTCTCTTCCTTGGAGAATTCCTTATAATTCTTACCTATATACTGAAAAAACTTACTGAAAATTATATTCCCTGAGTCTGACATTAAATAGGCATATCCGGATTCTCCTACTTTTATGGTTCCGATATTGTTTTCTAACGCCTTAACAACTACATTACTCTGGATAATACCTAAAAAGTTCCCTGCCTTATCCAGTATCGGAACTGCTATGGCAACTATTTTGGCACCCGACCTCTCGCTCTCCATAATATCGCTTATTGCGGGTTTTTTCGTTTCTTTTGCCTTAATAAAATGCTCTTGATTCGCCATATTGGGCCTTGAAGTATAATTATCAATCATGCAATTCCCATCTTTATCAGCCACTAACGATGTTTCAACTTCCTGCTCAGCTTGATTGACAATTTTCAGGGTATTCATTATTTCTTTCATGTCCCTGTCGGAGAATTCCGGATGGGCTTTATATAACTCTGTGAGCTGCATTACCCTAGAATTAATCCATGAATCTATTATCTTCGCATTTGAACTTGCGATTTCTACTTCATGTGTTTTGATGTTTTCTGTAATCTCAGTCATATATTGAGATAACTGAAACGATGCAAGCATCAGGAGGGGTATTAAAGCCACGCATAAAAGTATGAGGATAAGCCTGAATTTTAAAGTATTAATAAACCTCAAAAAAACACCTCCGATAAAATTTCTACCGTATGTTTGTTATTTACTAAGCGCAAGTCTATTGTCCATACGCTATATATACCCACATTTAATACGATATAACTTGTATAATTAAATATTAAATATATATGGGTAATAATTTATCCTCATCGAAAAGTGAGGTGCTACAATTTTTATATTTCTCCGCAAACAAGCTAATTTCAATCTTTTTTGTTTTTTCCCTTACTCTTTTCGCGATATGCGAGAATAACGCTCTGAAGCAAAATAAAGAAGCACAACATAAGCCCCGTGGTAATACTCTGATAATATGGCTTAGTAAGTCCGGAGGCAATTACAATATTGGTAATTGTCTTTAAAGAAAGTACTCCAAAAAGCGTACCGATTACATTGCCAACACCGCCGGTTAATAATGTACCACCGATAATATTAGATGCAATGGCTTGCATTTCTGCTGCAGAAGCATTGGCAGCATCTCCTGCCCCTGTATGCAGAAGATAAACGTAACCACCGATTCCGGATAACAACCCGGCTAACAAATAGGAATAGAATTTTGTTCGCTTTACATTGATACCCAGCATTAAAGCGCTGTATTTATTACCGCCCACCGCATAGAGGTTACGTCCGAATCGAGTCCATTTCAGAAGTACAGCTACAGCCAATAATATTACTATAGCTACTATTACGCCCGGTTCAATTTGGGCAGGAATAAAATTACCGGTCTTACCATAATAGCCAAGCCCGGGAATTATAATGCGTAATTTTTTAAGTGCAAGAAAGGCTTCAGGTTCGGCTGTGCGCGGAGCAATGCTGACTATGGTTACCATACCTTTTGCAAAGAACATACCTGCTAAAGTGATGATAAATGGCTGTATATCCAAATATGATATCAATAGACCATGGACCAGACCAAAAGCGATTCCTATCCCTACAGCTATAAGCATCGAACCTATTACGCTACCACCACGGTCGTTCAAATATACAACACAAGTCATTGTGACAAGCGCGGTTATACCTCCCCCGGAGATATCTATACCGCCTGCTATCATGACGATATTCAGTCCGCATGCAAGTACAATCAAAAACGCATTGTTATTAAAAAGATCAAGAAACTGTTGAGGATTCAAGAACCCGCCGCGCCAAATAAACATAGCAAGTAAGTACATACCAAAGAATGTACAAATCGTTATTGTCAAAAGTAAATTGGTGTTGGAAATAGGCTCCTTCAGTTTTTTCCCCGATATTCCGGTAAATGAACCCTTATCATTTTTCATATCATTAATTCTCCGTTATTCTCGTCGGTTTTCACACAATTGAATGGAATATTCTTTTTCAATTGGCTAACTAATTACAATGATGTTTATAATATCAATTACTTAAAAGGCTTTAAAAGCCGTTTAAGTAACCTTCATTAGGCTTTACGTTGTTTTCGCCGGCTTTTCAAACAGCTTTTTGCGAAGACGTGCGGCATTTTCTTGCACAACTGGCGAACTTACTACAACGATGGCTATAATTACAAGTGCTTTATAGGCTTTCACCGCCGCTGAAGGAACCTTCATGGCATAAAGCGTAACCGTCAACGCCTGAATAATGTATGCCCCTATGACTGAACCAAACAAGCTGAATTTTCCGCCGCTTAGAGCAGTACCTCCGATGGCAACTGCCAAAATAACATCCATTTCGACATCCAAAAGAAGGGTTTCATGATTGATAAGACCTATTCTGGCAACTGTGATACATCCTGCAATAGCAACGCATACGCCCAGTATCATAAATGTTAATAATTTTATCCAAGCAGCATTGATTCCGTTTAAGTGGGCAGGTCTTTCGTTGATTCCAACCACCTGTGTATATAACCCG
>CAZPIS010000195.1:0-3877 GCA_964586745.1 uncultured Ruminiclostridium sp. | reverse complement strand
ATTCACTATAGCTGATTATGATAGAGAAAAGGGAACAGTCACTATTATATTCCAGGAAGTTGGCGCTACAACACAAATACTTGGCGAAATGAATGAGGGAGATAAATTGGTTGACTTCGTTGGTCCGCTGGGTGTTGCATCCCATTTTGAAGGTATTAAAAGGGCTGCTGTCATCGGCGGAGGTTTAGGTACAGCAATTGCTTATCCTCAGGCAAAAAAGCTTTTTAATATGGGTGTTTCGGTAGATGTTATTACAGGCTTCAGAAACAAGGATATTATTATTCTTGAGAAAGAAATGGCCGCCGTTTCGGATAGATTGTTTATTACAACTGACGATGGTTCAAACGGTAAAAAAGGTTTCGTTTCAGATATACTTCAAAAACTACTGGACGAAGGAAATGTATACGATGTGGTTATAGCTATCGGTCCTCCCATTATGATGAAAGTTGTCTGTGATGTTACCCGCCCTTATAATATAAAAACCATTGTAAGCTTAAACCCGATTATGATTGACGGAACCGGTATGTGCGGCGGATGTCGTGTAACAGTTGACGGTAAAACAAAATTTGCTTGTGTAGACGGTCCTGACTTTGACGGGCACCAAGTTGATTTCAATGAACTTATGCGACGCCTCTCCATGTATAAAGATAGGGAGAAAGAATCCATCGTGAGACATCAATGCAGACTGGAGGGTAAGACTAATGCCTAATATGTCACCAAAAAAAGTTTCTATTCCCGAACAGGACCCCAAGGTCAGAAGTGGTAATTTTAAAGAAGTTACTCTTGGCTTTACAGAGGAAATGGCCGTTGAAGAAGCGCAGCGCTGCTTAAACTGCAAGCACAAGCCCTGTGTGAACGGTTGTCCCGTAAATGTTAAAATTCCCGAATTTATTTCACTCATTGCAGAGGGTAAGTTCGAGGATGCTTATGATAAGATACTTGAAACCAATAGTCTTCCGGCTGTTTGCGGGCGTGTTTGTCCACAGGAAAGCCAGTGTGAAGAAAAATGTGTACGAGGTATTAAAGGTGAGTCTGTTGCAATTGGAAGACTTGAACGCTTTGCTGCAGATTGGGCTATTAATAATACACAAAGAACCTATGAAAAAGTTCCAAGCAACGGTAAAAAAGTAGCTATTATAGGTTCAGGGCCTTCCGGTTTAGCGTGTGCCGGGGATTTAGTTAAGTTGGGCTATGAAATAACAATCTTCGAAGCATTCCACCTTTCCGGCGGTGTTTTAGTATATGGTATACCTGAGTTCCGTCTCCCCAAAAGCCTCGTAAAAAAAGAAATTGACGGTTTGTTAAAACAAGGTGTCAAAATACACACAAATATGGTTATCGGAAAAGTTCTCACTATCGATGAACTTTTTGAAGAAGGCTATGATGCTGTATTTATAGGTTCAGGCGCAGGTCTTCCAACTTTTATGAATATTCCGGGTGAGAATTTAAACGGAGTATATTCAGCAAATGAGTTCCTGACTCGTATTAATCTTATGAAGGCCTACAAAGAAAATGCCGAAACCCCCATTATGCACGGAAACTCTGTGGCTGTAGTAGGCGGAGGAAATGTCGCTATGGATGCTGCCAGATGTGCTAAACGTTTGGGAGCTGAAAATGTATATATAGTCTACAGACGTTCAGAGGCTGAAATGCCGGCGCGACTTGAAGAAGTCCATCATGCCAAGGAAGAAGGCATAATATTTAAGGTTCTCACAAATCCTACCCAAATTCTCGGCGACGATAAGGGATGGGTTAAAGGAATTGAGTGTATAGAGATGGAATTAGGTGAGCCTGATGCTTCGGGCCGGCGCCGCCCAATTGCTAAGGCGGGCAGTGAACATGTGGTAGATGTCGATACTGTAATAATGGCCATAGGCACCTCTCCAAATCCCTTAATTCGCAGTACTACGCCGGATCTTTCCACAAACAAATGGGGTTGTATTGTAGTTGATGAGCAAACCGGCCAAACAAGCAAAGAAGGCGTATACGCCGGCGGAGATGCCGTAACCGGTGCCGCTACTGTAATTTTAGCCATGGGCGCAGGAAAAACAGCAGCAAAGGCTATTGATGAATATATTAAGACTAAAAATTAAGCTTGATAATTGTATTCTAGCCTGCTCTATAAGTAGAGCAGGCCTTCTTTTAAAATTTTTATGCAGCTTTTGAAATTTTTTCTTGCATATCATTATCTCCTTTGCTATAATTAAAACAGCCCTGATTAGTTGTTAATTAACGCCACACACTCTAGTTACTAAACACTTTCAGGAGTATGCATTCAGATTTTTAGGTGTTTTGCTTAAAATATAATTTGAATTTTATGTAATTTATCTAAAAAATATTGCAGGTTTGAGTATTTATTATTGCACTTTGTCAGATATTATTTTTGCTTAAAATTTTCTTTATGGGGGTTTTATTATGAAATTATTAGCGGATATTTATGAACAAGTAGTAAAGCGTAACCCGGGTGAGCCTGAGTTCCATCAGGCAGTTAAGGAGGTCCTTGAATCCTTAGAGCCCGTTGCCGAAAATCATCCCGAATACATCAAGGCAGGTATTTTTGAACGTTTAGTAGAGCCCGAGAGGCAAGTAATGTTCCGCGTGCCATGGGTTGATGATAGTGGTACCGTACAAGTTAACCGCGGCTTTCGTGTGCAATTTAACAGCGCCATCGGGCCATATAAAGGCGGACTCCGCTTTCATCCTTCCGTAAACCTTGGAATAATCAAATTCTTAGGCTTCGAACAGTGCTTTAAGAATTCTCTTACCACACTTCCCATGGGCGGCGGTAAGGGCGGTTCGGATTTTGATCCAAAGGGAAAATCAGATATGGAAATCATGCGCTTCTGCCAAAGCTTTATGTCTGAGCTTGCCCGTCATATTGGACCGGATACCGATGTCCCGGCCGGAGATATAGGTGTAGGTGCCCGTGAAATCGGATATATGTTCGGTATGTATAAAAAACTCCGGAATGATTTCACAGGAGTATTAACAGGAAAGGGAATTCCCTTTGGTGGTAGTCTGGCACGTACTCAAGCAACAGGCTACGGGCTATGCTATTTTATGGATGAAGCGCTTAAAGCAAAAGGTCTTTCCTTTGAAGGCAAGACCGTTATAGCTTCCGGTTCCGGTAATGTGGCAATTTATGCCGCTGAAAAGTCTCAGCAGCTTGGCGCAAAGGTTGTTGCCCTTAATGATTCAAATGGCTATATTTATGATGAAAACGGAATTAATCTAGATACAGTAAAGCTTATAAAAGAAGTTCAGAGAGCTCGTATATCGGATTATGTCAAGCATCACCCCAATGCTAAATACGCCGAGGGCAGCAGAGGAATCTGGTCGATACCCTGTGATATTGCCTTGCCTTGTGCAACTCAGAACGAGCTCAATGCCGAGGATGCAGAAATTCTCGTAAAGAACGGTTGTATTGCTGTTGGCGAGGGTGCCAATATGCCTACTACGCCGGAAGCAATTGAGATATTAGCAAATAATAAGATTATATTTGCTCCCGCTAAAGCTGCAAATGCAGGTGGAGTTGCAACTTCCGGTCTTGAAATGTCACAAAACAGCTTAAGGCTATCCTGGTCATTTGAAGAAGTAGATGAAAAGCTACATAATATTATGAAAAGCATCTACAAAAATGCCAGCGAAGCGGCAGCAGAATACGGCGACCCCGATAATCTTGTGCTTGGCGCTAATATCGCCGGCTTCAAGAAAATAGCTGCTGCCATGTACGCTCAGGGAATAGTGTAACGGAGCATACAGACAACAATGCAAATAATAGAGTTGCAGCTACGGCGGCAACTCTATTGATATTCTCAGGCTCATATTAAGAATTATGCGAACTAGTTTTAAGATATTAAAACACGCTATGGAACCG
>CAZPIS010000194.1:0-3895 GCA_964586745.1 uncultured Ruminiclostridium sp. | reverse complement strand
GGCACCCAACATGCTTATCGGAAGCGCATAATCCTGTATCCAATTAATCTTAAAGACCTTAAGAAGAATACCGCAGATTCCCATAAGGAGAGCAGAGAAAATAAGAACAAAAATCGGTATCCAACCTACCAAACCGCTTCTGATATTTGAAAAAACCATGCCCATAAAGGCTGATATCATGCCTAGAAACATGGCTGTAATAAACAAATCTCCCCATTTACTATCTTTATTTTTTATGGTGGTAAGACCCTTCTGTATTCTTCTTAACAGAATAGGAACCAGTACAATGCTGGGCATGATGCCAAGTGTCATTACCCAAGCGATGGCAGAAAATGCTTTCGGATCTTTCAATGTTTCGGAGAGGGATACGCCAAAAGCCGAAGCTGTTGATGTAGCTGCAGGTAGCTCATATGTTATTGCACCGATAACACTTAATCTTATCCATGGCAGTGGTAGTCCCAGGAATTTTGACAGCGTTAATACGCCTAATAATATTGAAACAGCCGGTGCAATGGTGAAAATAGCAGATAAAGAGATGGTTTTTCTAATTTTCTTCATGTCCATTCCCAATTCTCTTCCACGTCTGTAAGCTCTGATTAGAAAGAATAAGGATTGGGCAACGATGAACATAATGACAATAACCGCAAGTATGTACATGAAGCTGTCGTTGGGATTGAAATTCATATCATTTTCCTCCCTCGCTATTAGTCTATATAAATTAAGATTCTATTGCATTTAAGAAAGCTTGAGCCAAGACCATATGCCCTATATTATTCGGGTGTACACGGTCCCATCCAAACATATTTGGGTGATAGTGCTTAAGTATTTTATCAAACTCAGCTTGTGTATCTACAAAGAGTGCCCCGTGCTTTTCAGCAATATCGCTGACTGCATTACCGTACTTATCCATCATGGCTCGCATATCATCATTTCTATTTGGTTCGATATAATAAGGAGTCATTAATACTAAACCTTTTAGCTTCGGTTTTGTCTTATCTACCAACTCATCCAGAGTTTCTTTATACTCATCAAAATACACATGCAATTCCTTTTGGAGAGGAGAATCGAATTGTCTCCAAACATCATTAATACCAATCATAATTGAGAGCCAATCCGGTTTCAGAGCTAACACATCAGATTCCCAGCGTTCTTTTAGATCCCTGACGGTATTACCCGATACGCCCATGTTAATTACTCGGATTCTTCTCTCCGGATAAGCAGTCATAAGGCTACTTTGAACAAGACTCACATATCCGTTGCCGATTGCCTCAGAATGGCCTTCACCGACGGGTCTGACTCTTCCGCAGTCTGTTACCGAATCGCCAATCATAATTAGCTTACTTTCTGATTCAATACGCATAATAGGACCTCACATTCTCTTCTTCATCGGGTTTCCCTTGTAAAAATTTATCGTTGAGCTTTCTCAATAACCCGGTAGGCAAACACCTTTCCATGGTCGGAAAGTAACTTCGTTGAGTTTCCATCACCTAATGGGTCGCATATAATGAACTCACCATTTTTTGCACCTACAATAATAACCCAATGAGTTACCCCGGTTTTATAGTATTTTACATTTACAATCGGCAACAAACCTTTTTCCAAATCTTTTTCGATAGTCTTACTATTGAAGATTCGACTATAACTATAGTCTACTTCCGGAAAGGCCTCATTTATTTTATACCAGATCAAATCAGCCCCTTGAAAACCATTTACTTGGGCAAGCTTATTATTAAACTCATCGGGTGTTACCGGATAACCAAGCTGAGTTATAGCCGTAGAGACAGAGGAAATAAGACATCCTGTGCTGCCCATCTTCCTATTAGATGAAGCGATTTTAAGGTTACTCCATTCCGGATCATTTTGCCGATAGTAGCTCGATATACTAACAGGGTAATCTTTTTTCGGTACAAGATCGATACCTGCGTTTTTTATGTAGTGTACCCTCCCTGCATAAATAGCACAGGCCATCATGGCTATTACCAATAAACAAAAAGCACAAAGCAAAGAATAGAACAATCGCTTTTTACCGGGTGAAGATTTATTTATCTTTTCAAATATTTTTATCATAATTAACACCTATATATGTTTAGGGGCCTTTGATGCACTTTTAGAAATATGTTCCCTCTTTTTTTCATAAATTCTGTTTGCAATATTAATTACTTGATTTTTTAGCCACAAATAAGTTGTCGTATCTACAGAGTAATCGGCTTCTCCTAACATATCGATTCTCCCGTCGGCGATAAGGTCATTTACTTGCTTGAATGCTTCCTGATTCCCTTTCGGGTAGATTGCATATGTCTTCCCGCCATTGGATTTTACAACTGAAAAGGCAGGAACATCACTGGGGCCATCGGCAATATAAATCATGTTTTCAAAAGGTACACGCCTGTCTTCAGGACAAATTCTTGAATTTACATCAATTTCTTCAAATAAATTTGTACCTTTATTTATTTCAAATATGGCGCGTGTCTTAGATGTATTGTCAATTGCATATGCTATTTGAGATATTTCATTATCGGTACAATCCTTTTCTTTTGTGTATTCTCTTATTTCAAGAGCTGATTTAACCGGCTTTTCGATAAATTCACAACCCCAAATTCCCTTTACATATTCATTTACTATTGAGCCCTTAATTATTTCCGATAAACCGGTACTGACTATATAGTGTTCTACAGAAATATTGAATGCTTTATATTTTTCATCAGTTGAAACTACATCGCAGAGCTCTTTGAAAATTCCAGGAACTCCAGGGTAGAACGTTAATTCCTTGCCAAAGCCGCGTAATGCCTCATTATTTAAACCTTTAAAAATACCTTGCTGTACGCATGTGATAAAGTGGTTGAGATAAATTGTATCACGGTTTACTCTGATTCCCAGAGTTTTATATTGTGCTTCAAGACTATTTACTTCAGCCCAAAAAGCAGATTCATCAACTTTGTATTTAGTAAAAATGGGTTTTTGCATATAACCGTTTACCAGAGTCTTGTCGAAATCCCAGATAACAGCAATTACATTCTGTTCCATAATAAGTACCTCCATAACTCTACTCTGCGTTATCTAAATAATTTTCCAGTTCAGGGGTCTTCTTATAGCACTATTTAGAATTTGTTTTTATCGATATATATCCTTAATGCTTCAATCCCTAAATGCGCTAACTTGACAAATAGAACAAATCCATAAACACAGGCTACTAAAAAAGCAATAAATAACAAAATATTGATAATAGGAAAGATACTGAGACCCAAAGGAACTGATATCTCCGGTGTCATAATTTAATTCTCCTCTCTTTGACGAATGAACTTAATTATGCTTTGCATTAATTCTACCATAATGTTTTAATCTTTCAATATTTTTCATGACGGCTGTTGCGTTCCAAAAAGTTAAGCCCCTGAATAATCAGAGGCTTGCAATTTTACCACTATTAATACTATAAATTGCCTGATAACACTATTTGTTGATGGTAGTCTTCCAAAGTCCGTGCAGATTGCAGTATTCGTAGACATCTACTTCGCCGGATTCTGGGACTACGAAAGTAGCCATCGGCTCCTGACCGGGCGAAAGACTTACTCTTTGTACGCGGTCTCCGTTCATTACACAAATCCATTGAATATAATGTTCGGGAATCATAGGATGGTCAACCGATCCGACTTTAACGGTTATTTTATCGCCGTCAACTTCAGCAACCGGTACATGCTTCTCCTTTGACGCATCAACTGTATTCGCCACAAGTTTATCCATTGGCTGTCCGCAGCATATTAAATCTACACCGCTATCTTCTATCTTTCCCACTAAGTTACCGCAAATGCTGCATCTGTAAAAATCTGGTTGTTTTTTCATACCCTACCTCCATAAATATAATCAATTAATTTTAAGCACCGGAATAATATCTTATGAC
>CAZPIS010000193.1:0-3907 GCA_964586745.1 uncultured Ruminiclostridium sp. | reverse complement strand
GTTCATCTTTTTGAACACCTACCACACCTATAATGGTACGGGTACCTATATCCAAAGCAAAAATAATATCATCAGGCATCGGACTTGATGAAATCTCTTTATCCACTTGCATTTATAGCCCCCATTTTTCATTACTACTATTTTATATTTTTATTTGCATATGTGCAATATGGCATAATGCTACAAATTTCACATTTAGGCCTTCTGGCCTGACAAATTTCACGACCGTGAGAAACCAGGCAATGTGAGAAATTCGCCCATTCACTTCTTGGCAGAATTTTCATAAGATCGCGTTCTATAATATTAGGGTTTTGTGACTTTGTCAGCCCCAGACGGTTGGATAGTCTTGTGCAATGAGTGTCCACAATGACTCCGGGCTTTGAAAAAACTGCGGACAATATTACATTAGCAGTCTTTCTGCCCACACCGGGCAAACTTAATAAGGCTTCCATACTATCAGGCACTGTGCCTCCATAATCTCGTAAAAGTTTTATACAGCATCCTTTAATATTCTTAGCTTTATTTCTGAAAAACCCCGTTGATTTTATATCCTGTTCAAGCTCTGAAATATCTGCACCTGCATAATCCTCGGCATTCAGATATTTTTTAAAAAGCTCCTTAGTTACAATATTAACCCTTGCATCAGTGCATTGTGCAGCCAGTTGCGTGGCTACAAGCAGTTCTAAAGGAGTATTAAAATCCAGAGTGCATGTTGCATCAGGATATAAGGATTTTAATTCTTTAAGTATAATTTCGGCCTTTTCTTTTTTTCTCAAGTCAGGTCCTTCCTTCATGCTTTCTTTTGTTATTTATAAATTTTGCTTCCTTGTATATTGAAAAATAATCTAAAGCAGAGTTTTCCCATGAATACTCTTTTATCATAGCTCTTTTTACAAGCTGTGACCAGAAATCGAGGTTATTATATTGTTTAATTACTCTCTTTATAGCTCTGATAAAAGAATCCTTTGAATATGTGCCAAAGGCAAAACCTGTTCCCGAACCTTTATTCCCGATTTCATCAATGACAGTATCAGCCAGTCCGCCCGTTTTATGAACCACCGGAACGGTACCGTATCTCATTGCGATTAATTGACTTAAGCCGCAGGGTTCATATCGTGACGGCATAAGAAAAATGTCACTTCCGGCATAGATTTTCCTAGCCTTTTGTTCATTGAACTCAAGGTTCACAGACACCAAACCGGGGTATTTCTCAATCAATTCAGCAAATTTTTTCTCGTAATACTTTTCTCCGCTCCCCAGAATAACCAACTGATTATTATTCTTCAGTATATACTCAAAAGCAGATTCCATCAAATCCAGCCCCTTATTTGGGACCAGTCTGCTAATTACAGAAAACAGCGGAACATCGCTAATATTTAGTCCCAGCTCCTTCTGAAGCTCTATTTTATTTTTTTTCTTTCCGTCAATATCACCTTTATTATAATTAAAGTATATATTTTTATCTGTTTGTGGATTCCATGTGTTTTGATTAATTCCGTTTACAACACCTCTTATAGCTGTCTCCCGATTTTTGAGCACACCCTCCAGACCAAAGCCAAATTTAGGAGTAAGCATGTCCTTAGCCGATGTTTTACTCACAGCATTAATAATATCAGCATAATATATACCCGCCTTCATAGGGTTGAAGCAGCCGTAATCTTCTGCCTTATCAACCATATTCATCGAATCATCGACCCCAAACAGTTTAAACGTACTCCGGTCGCTGACACCTTGATATTCAAGGTTATGGATAGTATAAACAATAGCTATTTCAGACAATTCAATGTGCTTTCGTTCATTTCCGCGGATTATCATGGCAGTTGATGCTGAATGCCAGTCATTGAGGTGAAGGATATCCGGAATGAAATCAAACCTCAAAATCATTTCATAAACAGCTACGCAAAATAAAGCAAATCGCTCACTGTCATCTTTGTGCCCATATACGCCTTGTCGGTCAAAATAATGGTAATTATCAATAACAAGAGTTGTTACAGGCGCATTTACAATCTCTCTAACGATACATGTCTCTTTGCGCCATCCCATGTTAACGGGGAAATCGCCCTTGTATTCGGTAGGAAAATTAATATCTTTATTACCGGGAATTACAACCCGAACATCAGCTCCCAATTCTTTCAATTTTAAAGGAAGCTCTCCGGCTACATCACCAAGGCCACCAACCTTAATAAATGGTGCACATTCTGCTGACACAAACAAAACCTTAAGCTTGTTATACATAATTCACCTCATACCTAAAGTTTTACCATTATATTGAGATAAATAAACATTAATAAAACTGACCGGAATCAAAAGACTCCGGTCAGTACTAATATTACTGTTTTCAGTTTTTAAAAAGTTTATACCTCATCTGATTAATTGGCTTCACCCATCGCATCTTTTCTGGAAAGATTAATCCTGCCCTGCTTGTCCACTTCCATTACCTTAACAAGGATTTCATCGCCGACATTTACAACGTCCTCGACTTTGTTGACACGTTTGCTGTCAAGCTTAGAAATGTGTACCAAGCCTTCTTTTCCGGGAAGGAATTCTACAAATGCTCCAAAGTTCATAATACGGGTAACCTTTCCGCTGAATATGGCACCAATTTCAACTTCACCTGCTATGCCCTCTATTATCTTAATAGCTTTGTATCCTGCGGCTTCATCAGAGGTAGCCACATAAACCGAACCGTCTTCCTGAATATCGATTTTGACACCGGTCTCAGCAATAATTTTGTTTATTACCTTTCCGCCGGGGCCAATAACTTCACGAATTTTATCAACATCAATCTTTGTTTGATAAATCTTGGGAGCATATTGTGACAATGTAGATCTGGGCTCGGATATTACAGGCAGCATACATTCATCAAGGATTTGGAAACGACCCTTTTTGGTTATCTCAAAGGCTTGACGAATAATCTCATAGGTTAGACCTTCTACCTTTATATCAACCTGGATTGCAGTTATACCTTCCTTAGTCCCGGCGACCTTAAAGTCCATATCCCCAAAGAAGTCCTCAATTCCCTGTATATCCATAAATGTAATAAATCTGTCCGGATTTTCCTCATCCACAACAAGTCCGGATGAAATACCAGCAACAGGAGTCTTAATTGGCACACCTGCGTCCATCAGAGCCAATGTGCTGGCGCAAACGCTGCCTTGTGATGTCGAACCATTGGACATCAGTACTTCAGAAACCAAACGAATAGCATACGGGAAATCTATTTCGTTGGGTATTACAGGCTCTAGGGCTCTTTCGGCAAGGGCACCATGACCGATTTCACGACGGCCGGGACCTCTTGAGGATTTTGCTTCTCCGACAGAATAAGGCGGGAAGTTATAATGATGCATATAGCGCTTTCCTTCTTCCATGAGATCAACGCCATCAAGTTTCTGACCTTCACCTAACGGGCCCAAAGTAACATTGGTAAGAACCTGAGTTTGTCCTCTCTGGAAGAGTGCTGAACCGTGAGTTCTGGGAAGAAGTGAAACCTCTGCAGAAAGCGGGCGAATGTCCATAAGAGAACGGCCGTCAACACGCTTATGCTCCTCTAAAATCATTCCTCTGACAATCTTTTTCTGAAGTTTGTAGAGAGCCTCACCGATTTTCCCTGTCTTATCCGGGAAGGTTTCAGCTAGTTTCTCCTGAACATCATTACATACAGCGTCTACCTGATTATCTCTGGTTGCTTTGTCTGCATTCTGGATTGCTAATTTCATCTCGTCCTTGGCCATATTGTAGACTGCTGACCAAATATCCTCAGGTACGGCGGCCGATTCATATTCAAACTTTGGAACTCCGACTTCTTTTACAATTGTCTCAATAAATTCTATAATACGCTTAATTTCTTCGTGTCCTGTCTTGATAGCATCAAGCATAACTTCATCAGGCACCTGATTTGCTCCCGCTT
>CAZPIS010000192.1:0-3912 GCA_964586745.1 uncultured Ruminiclostridium sp. | reverse complement strand
TAAAGAAGGGCATTGTGACCTTAGCTGATTGAATTTCAGAGCCTGCGAATAAATCAGCAGAAACTGCAGCAGCGGCTAAGCTAAATGATGTAACATTATCGGGTAATTTGAAGGTATAGGTTCCAAGTCCGTTTGGGCTTAAGGCAATTGTCTTAAACAAAGCTGTATCCTTAAACTCGGAGCGTACCGAAACGTTCTTTCCGTCTTTCAATGCGCCGGCAGGTGCTTCCGGTGCGGCTGATGGTGCGGGCGCGGGCATAGCAGAATCTGACTTGGCCTCCTCTGCAAACGCCATGTCAACACCTCTGGCACCCCCTAATGTCCTCGCTGAATCATCACGGGTACTTGCCGAACTGATGATTCCGTCACCAATCCAGCTATAGAGCTGTGCCAAAGGGTCTATATACTGGCCCGAAAGCTTCAATAGGGCTTCGTCAACCAAGGAAATATTGACCTTGGCAGGGACGGGTTTTCCGTTAATATCGGTTGCCTCAAGGCTGATTGTCATATTATCACCGGGCTTATAGGTTTCCTTATCGGTCTTAATCTTAAGGCTAATTTTCTTTTCATTGTAATCATAGGCTATGGATGCATTGGTTCTAATATAGGATTTTCCGTTAAAGGCAATGCCGTGCAAATAATAGTTGGGGGCATAGTTTTCAGGGAAAGACATACTAAGCTCCGGCTGATTATTAACCTGATAGTTTTGAATTCCGTTCCGGGCCTCAACAAAGAGTGTGGGCATGTTTTCTAACGGTTGTTCTTTATTATTAATTATCTTAGCAGAAACTGTTTCTCCGGCTTTATAGGATTCCTTATCGGCTCTTAGGGTATAGTATTCATAATCCTGAGGGTAACCTTTAAAACCGTAGTTATTGTAAATCCATACTTCACTTTTTATAGTCCTGTTGTTCCCGTCCACGGCAGTGACTTGTGCAGTATAATAGCCGTCATCATCGGTTTTTACCGTGAATTCATATCGGGCGGTTCCGTCATGTCCAGTTGTCAAGGTTACCGAACCTGCTGGGGTTCTCTTTTCACGATATTCATAGGTCTTCCTTACAACCTTATTGATGGAGTCGTATTCATCCCCGGTCTCAATCTTTTCCCAGATTATATGAACCAGGCTTAAGTTGAGCTTCTGACCGGCTACTACCTTACCTATATAATTATCGTTTGTATTATCATCATCATTTAAGGTATCCAGAACGACTTCGTTAACGGTAAAGTCTATAGTGCCTTTGTTATCCTTAATTTCGCCCTTGGACTGTATATTTATGTCGTTAGCGAAGACTCTGAAATTATAGTATTCGTTGATTTCTCCGGTCTCGGGGAATTTAGCGCTTACGCTTATGCCGGCATACGTTTCGCCTTGCATATCCGGATGGTATTTATATGTGTGTTTAATCTCAAGAACACCGTTTTTATCGGTAGTCCCCTGCCCGTTAGTATTGTCGTAATATCCTTGTATATAGTAGTTCAAAGGAACGTTAGCGACAGGAGTACCGTCAAAGAAGGAGGCCTTGATTGTAAAGGTGATTTCTTCACCTACAAATACAGCCTTTTTGTCAGAGGCTATTTCAAGCTTGTATTGGGGCTTGATGTAGTTCTCAACTCTGAAATAGCTACTTGAAAGGATCTTGTCTCCGTCCTTAACCGTAATGGTATAGGAGCCTGGATCTAATGCAGGAAGTCTTATGTTTCCCTCGTAAAATCCGCCCTCAGTCTTCAATTTCAATGTTTCCAACGGATTGGAGAGGAAGGGTAAGAAGCGTGACATAATATTGGATCTCATTGGATAATAATAGCCTCCGCTTGCAAGCTCAACGGTGATATCATCGGGGAATGAACCATCGATTCGGCTCTTTACAAAGCCCCAGAATTCAACTGTGTCATTGGGCTTGTAGAGGGTACGATCGGTCTGGATATAACGCCAGTTCAAGCTGCCGTCGTCTGTATAATGATCATAATAAGAGTAAGAATAGCCTGCGTTTATAAGGCTTACCTTTCCGTCTGTGGTTGTTATCCTGTATAGCTTTTGAGCATAATTATCATCATTGTCGTCTTTTTTTACTTTCGGAAGTTCAACAACGCCTGAAGAACCGGATAAAAAGCCTTTACCCAATTCAAAGTCAAAAATTTCGGTACCTTTAACGGCGGCCTTTGATTTTAAATCATTGAGCCAGAAAAGAGTTTTGTCTTTATCACTTATGCTGTAGGAGGTTATATCTGAAATCTGCAGAAATGCTTGCGAAGAGAGCTCATCTGTGGATAATTCCACCAAATAATAGCCATGCTCCAGAGCCTCGGGGAACAACATATATTTTTGCTGCCATTTCTGAAGATTAAAGCTTTGCTTGAATTCAAGAACATCCTCAAGCTTAGAGGTGTCAATTCTATTTTTGCTCGATGCATAAGAAGCCCAATAGGGAGTCTCCTCTTTTTTCCTTATTGCCTTAATAAAATCATCCAGAGTTTTAAATCTGTAAAGATTTAGAGTAACTTCAGCCGAAGCGGTACTGTCTCTGAGGTATAAATCAAAACCGACAGCAGGAACCTCGGTTGTACCGTATTCAATCCAGCTGCGGTTTATATAAAGGTCGCCTTTGTATGGGTCGGCGGTAGCGCTTTCATCGGGAGAGGTTTCAAAGGAGAAGGTATAGTCTTCAGCTAAGGAAACTGATTTATTTGCAGCAGTTAGGCCTTTTTTTATGGTGACGGTGTAAATCGTTGCTGCCTTAAGCTCCTTGGGGATAAAGACAGTGGTATAACCGTTTGTTTCAAAGCGCCCATTAACTTTGGGAGTAATTTCAAAATGCTTTGAAATGTTTTCAACATCGGGATAGGAGAAGTATATTTCAATGCCTGTATCTACGGGCACATATGAAGACATGTTTTCTGGCAGGCTGCCCAGAACAATGAAGTCACGTTTTGTCTGGAAAGCAAAGCTTACTGTATTTCCTGTTTGCGTTTTAACATCAATAAAATATATTTGATTTTGTTTTAGCGGCTCGGTTGTTTTCAAAACAAATTTGCCATCAGCGGCAGGTGTGATGGTGAACATCTCGCCTCCACGCATCGAAACATTTTCTTTTACATTATCTATGCTTATCTCGGATTGAGAGCTTAATATAAAGCCGCTGTCAAGTAAAACCCCTGAAGCGTCTTCCTTTTCGGGAACAATTGAAAATCCGCTTCTATAAGTGTCGGCCGAGACCTTAGTTACCGGGGCAATTGGGTTAGCGACCCACATTACCGAGACACAAAGGATAAGAATCAAAAAAATAGCCATAATTCTCTTCCACATAATTATTACCTCCTAATTATATATCAAAAAAGAGTTTTCAATCAATTAGACGGGCGAATACAAGGATGGTTTACTTTAATTATAAACTTTTCCCGGTGGGTTTTGGAGCAAATTAATTTGTAGTTTATAAATTCTAATTTATTTTTAACTTCTATAACAGAAATGGTTAATTATTATCTTTTAGAATAGGTATTGTTAAATCTTAATACCAAAATAAATGAAATTTAAGGAGCATAATGAAATGTTTTTAAGAGAAGTAAACTCAAGGACTATTCAAAATACTATACACAACACTATTTATACGATATCAAGGACTCTAGACATTGATGCCATCAAAGCAACGAAATTATTTTACAGTACAAAGACCTCTGATCAGCTCCTAAACCCACTAACAAGAATGTCGCAGGAGAATTATGAATATATTGCTAAATTAGCTGTCAAGGAAATAACTAATGTGAATAAGGAAATGTTTATGGTAAAAAAGGTTGAAGCTTCAAGACAGTATTTGTTTAGAGAACCTGCGTTAATATAATATATTGTCAGCTGTTTTAAAATAAGATATGTGAAGTATATGTTTAAAGGAGTTACTTATTTATTGAGTATCT
>CAZPIS010000191.1:0-3930 GCA_964586745.1 uncultured Ruminiclostridium sp. | reverse complement strand
TACGCTTAATTTCTTCGTGCCCTGTCTTGATAGCATCAAGCATAACTTCATCAGGAACTTGGTTTGCTCCCGCTTCAATCATTACAATCTTTTCTTTGTCAGCAGAAAGTGTAACATACATATCACTTTTTGCTCTCTGCTCTGTTGTTGGGTTAATAACGACCTTGCCATCTACAAGACCCAATATTACACCACAGATAGGGCCGTTAAAAGGAATATCGGAAACACATAGAGCTATAACCGTACCGACTATTGATGCAAATTCGGGAGAATTATCCTGCTCAACTGACAATACCGTATTTACAATTACCACATCATTCCTAAGATCCTTAGGAAATCTGGGACGCATCTGCCTGTCGATTACTCGGGAAACCAGTACGGCTTTTTCGGTGGGTTTTCCCTCGCGCTTAATAAAGCCTCCGGGTATTTTCCCTACAGAGTACAGCTTTTCCTCGTAATCAACACTTAAAGGGAAGAAATCAATACCTTCTCTGGGTTGTTTTGAAGCGGTTACGTTGGATAAAACAACAGTTTCTCCATAACGAACCAGTGCCGAGCCGTTAGAAAGCTGTGCCAATTGCCCTACTTCAACAGTAAGAGGCCGGCCGGCTACTTCGAAATTAAAGACTTTTTTCATAAATGTTCTCCTTTTCTCCGATTCCATGCGCCTTTTTCAGCAACACTGTACCAAACAAGTACGCTAGGCAGGGACAAAAGGTCAGGGAACAGGCTCCAAGGACCTGCAACCTCTTCTCTGATCTTCTGTTGCCCTTGACTATATTGGAATCGCATTCAATCTTATATTTCCACTATCATCTGAGGTTATTCCCACAGAAATAGTTGGTTCTTTCTTGACAGACTTACCTTACTTGCTCTTTTAATAGAAAATTTTTAGAGAGGTAAACTGATGATAAAAAAGGGCGGAATCCCGCCCCATCTTTATTTTGTTTTTACAAGGTCTTTCAAATAATTACTTTCTGATTTCCAGTTTAGCGATAATTTCACGATATCTGTTGATATCTTTCTTGGTAAGATAATTTAACAGACCTCTTCTCGCACCAACCATCTTTAAAAGTCCACGACGTGAATGATGATCCTTTTTGTGGTACTTTAAATGCTCGGTAAGGTGATTAATTCTGTCTGTCAGAAGTGCAATCTGTACTTCTGGTGATCCGGTATCACCCTCGTGTGTCGCATATTTGGTCATGATCTCTTGTTTAGTCATTCTTTCCATAAAAAATTCTCCTTTTAATAAATTGCCGTATGCCCAGTAAATGGTCGGAGTGCCATTAACCGCGCATTCGGTTCCATAGACCTAGATATTTTAACATATAATCTGCTGCTTGTAAAGGATTATCGCTCTTAGTATATGGGATTATATGTTATTTTTGATTAATATTGGTATATAATAGTTGATTTATCGTTTCACTCCATATAAGTAGTGTCGCGTCAGCATAGTATCTCAATAATCTACTAACATTGATTTTACAAATGCAAAAAATTCGCGCAGATAGCTGTTTAAAATTATAACCCTTGGTGTCGGAGCCGCAATGGCATACGCTTCAAAGCCAAAGCGACGGGCGAGAATCCGTGCACGAAACACATGAAAATCATTAGTTATAAAAACAATTTTTTCAATTCTGTTGTCAGGAATATTCATTAATCTTCTGGAGAATTCGAAATTTTCTCTTGTGCTGGTGGATTTATCTTCTTGAGTAATTTTTTCTTTTGGTATCCCATGCCTAATCAAATACTCCTCCATTGCCAAAGCTTCAGAATATGGTTCATTAGGCCCCTGCCCGCCTGAAACTATTATACTTATTAAAGGGTTTTCTTCGTAATACTCGACAGCCTTATCCAGACGCATAGTAAGGGCTAAGGTTGGTCTTCCGTCGGGCCATATACCACATCCCAGAACAATAACTGTATCAACTCTTCCGGCCTGTTGCATTCCGTGTGTGTATGGATCTGCTATAATCAAGGCTTCAACCGTGATAAAAATTAAAGAGCAAATGATGAAAATAGTAATAAATAAAATCCTAAAGACTTTTCTCTTTATAATTGGATCTTTTGAACGCAACAATAAAACGGAATATGTAAAGCAACAAAGCCCGATTATCGCAGGCATTATTACACCAAAGTTCCAGTCGTTGGAATAATTATGCGCATTAACTGTGTTAATACAAAGCAATATGCCTGATATTATCAAAAGTGCGGCAAAAAACCATCTGCCGCCCTGCTTTCTATTCATTTATACCTCTTACTTTTTCCCTTCTGTGATTTCAATAGACTTTATGATAACATCCTCCAAGGGCTTGTCATCACCATTTGTCTTAACAGCTGCGATTTTATCAACCACATCCATTCCTTCATAAACCTGACCGAATACAGTATGCACAAAATCAAGACCCGGGGTACCACCGTTTTTATAAAATTCTATAACTTCCTTCGTAAAGGGGAATCCGGCCTGCTCCAATTGTTTTATAAGATTATCATCCATATTTTTGTTTTGAACAATAAAGAATTGGCTCCCATTAGTGTTTTTACCCGAATTAGCCATACTAAGGGCACCTCTGTAATTCTTTAAATCCAAAGAAAATTCATCTTCAAAAGGTACTCCCCAAATACTCTCACCGCCATACCCGGTACCGTCCGGATCTCCGCCTTGAATCATAAAATCTTCTATAACTCTGTGAAATATAACATTATCATAATAACCGTTCTTGGCATGGGTTATAAAATTCTCAACAGTTTTTGGTACTTTCTCAGGAAATAATTTAACTTTTATATCTCCCATATTTGTTTTTATTACCGCGGTTGTATCTCCTGTTGTCGGAGCAGTAAATTGATATCCGGGAGTATATTCAAATTCTCCATAACCCTCAACGGTAACTTTTGTGGGAGTTGGTGAAGGAACAGGAGTATCTGTAGTGGGAATTGGTGACTGAACAGGCTCCTTGGTCTGTCCCGGCTTATCTTTACCGGATTTTCCGGAGCAACCTGCGAATAAAGTAGAACATAGAATAATAAGTCCTGCAAATTTTATTATATTAGATAATTTCATTTATGAACCTCCAAATTTATCTTGTTTTAAAAACCGGTTAATCTTCTTACATGATGCGAACCATATTATAGCACAAGATTTGATTTTAATAAACTGTAACTTTATCACAGAATAATACAGGTAAAGAGGGTATATTAATACTAACGAAAGCAATCGTTCTAATTTTGAAGGGAGTTGTATATCAATGGATATTAAACATGTAACAAAAAATAATTTCGATACAGAAATATCAGGTTCAAGCTTACCGGTGTTAGTTGACTTTTGGGCACCATGGTGTGGTCCTTGCCGTATGTTGGCACCTGTGCTCGATGAATTGGCGGGTGAAATGAACGGAAAAGTAAAAATATTAAAGGTAAACGTTGACGAAGAACCTGAATTGGCAAGCAAATTCGGTGTAATGAGCATTCCTACTGTTATAGCATTTAAACAGGGAAAGGCTACCAATAAAGTTATAGGTTTCAGAAGCAAGGAAGATTTCAAGAATATGCTTTAATGGCACTACAGATGTAGTCCGATATTTGGCATAACTAACCGACATGGCTGCTACGATTTAAAGCGAAGCATGGATTGCTGCTACTACTGTTTGCTTTTGTCGCTTTTCCTCCTTTGCAAACAGTGTAGCGACCTTCAGCAGTAGCTTGCTACCAATCAGACGTCGCTTTCGCTCGTCTTCTTGGGCAACCCTTGCATGGGTGCTACTACTGTTTGCTTTCGTCGCTTTTGCTCCTTGCAAACAGTGTAGCGACCTTCAGCAGTATGTATTTAAAAGACAGGTAAACCCTGTCTTTTTTTATTTCGCTGTGATATTATGTGAATAATCGGAGGAAGTATTATGCTTGATGAAAAAGTAAGGATGAATTTAAAGA
>CAZPIS010000190.1:0-3936 GCA_964586745.1 uncultured Ruminiclostridium sp. | reverse complement strand
ATTCTTTGCTACACTGTGCTCCGTTTAAATGACAACGTTAGTTCGCATTATTCTTGTTACTCGCCTAAAACATTATTTTAGAAGTATATCCTGAAAAAGTGAAACGAAAAACATTACTGCGCCGCCGCTGAGCCTCATCCAAAAATATGTGGCCATGATGAGTATAAGCCTGCCGAAAATCTGAATCCGTGTTCTTATGCTGATAGTTCGATATATAACTCCAAGCTGGAAAAGAGGCATAAAGTTCAACACAATAATAAGTATTGAAAAGAGCAAACGGACCTGAGAAGTTGAAGTCATATCAACTAAACTCCAGTCTACTCCCGAATAAACAAATAACGCCGTAGGGACTATAAAAAGCAGATGCGAAACAGCATATGACTTCATAAGAATAACCGGTATTCTTGCGCTCACATACTTTTCACTGCGTATTCCAATCATAATTGCCAGCTCTGAAATTGGAACCATGGTGCAAATTACATCAATGGCGCCTACCAATAATGACAGAAGAACAAATAACAATAGCTTAAAGAAAAGAGTTGCGAGATTTCCCTCAAAGAAACCTTCTTTTACAAGGTTTTGATAAAAAAACATATCATAAACCCCGACAAAAAGAAAAGCAAAAACCAAACCTATTCTCTTTACAGAAAGCTTTTTATGCACCCAAACCGGAAATAAAAGAAAATCCATAGGGCTTGCGGGTATCTCTTTGACTTTTCCCATAAATTCATCCTTAAATACGCAATGCATTAATTTTAGCATAGTAAAAAATTCTAAGCAATAGAACAGTAAACGTATTGTTTTTACATTATTTTCAACTTTTATGTCGTCGCGATTTATTTTTTCACCATTGGCTGGCTGAAGGAGGCATTCCACTCATCATAGTCTCCGATTATCTTTAAGTTTCGTTCGAACACTTCAAAGACTTCCTCATCGGCAAAATTGGCTGCCCACACACAAGCACCGGCCAAGTCGTATTTATGAACTAATGATGTTTTCATGTTTACGGCATCTTTATCCTCAATCCACATCTGATAGGTTTTTCCGTCCTTTTCAAAAGTAGTCTGATATTGTCCCGAAATATCATTCCATGCCGCTACTGCATCATTTTCCTCAAGTTTCTCCCAGGCGGTTTTAACATTAAGAACAATTGAGGATAATTTTGCTCCTCCCTCTTTTTCTTCCAGGGTCCAAAACCTTGTATAGAGTGGAACACCCAACAGCAATTTTTTCGATGGAACCTCGATAAGAGTTTTTTGAAGATTTTCCTCTACCCATGTAAGCTCGGCTGTGGAACCGGCTTTCGGGCTTGAACTCCAATGCTGATCATATGTCATTAGGCATACATAATCAACACTTTCAGCTAAAGCTTTTCTGTCAAAACACTTTGACCATGTATCACTCCCGTCTGGAACCGAAACATCCACCGAAACGAATAACCCCTGCTCCTTAGCCAAAGGATAAAATTCTCTGACAAACTGAGTATATGCATCCTTATCATTCCTGTATATATTTTCAAAATCCAGATTGATTCCGTCCAGCTTATAGAGAGCTGCATAAGCCAAAACATTACGTATTATCTCCTGCCTCATATCAGAATTATTCAGAATAACACTAGTACCCTCAATATCACTAAAAGCATTTGAAAACAATGCCCAAACCTGCCAGCCGTTTTGATGGGCATACTCCATATACTCCGGTGTTGCCCTGTTTTTTATGGTTCCCTTTCTATCAACAATCTCAAACCATGTAGGTGATATAACGTCAATCCCCGGGGTAGTTTCAGCTGACAGCTTAATATTGCTTTTAGAGTAAGTCATGTCCCAGACCAGATTTATCTTTCCCGAGCTAAGAACAGGTGTAACCGTAGTCTCATCTTCATTTTTAAAATACTGTTCGCCAGAAACAACTACTTCTTCCTTCTTTACATAACCCAAGGAACCGTCATTGGCCCGTACTCTATACCATTCATCCTTTTCATCAAATACAATAAGACGGGTTTCCGATGTGCGATCAATATCAAGACCTTCCTCACCATGGCCTATGTATTTCTTTACAATGGGCTCATGAATACTCATTCCCTTTCTCACAACAGTCTTTGCATCAATTGGCCATGCTGTTCTGTAAACTTCGTTATTGAAATCTATAACTACAACATCATTACTCTGTATGTACCGGACGTTTATTCCATAAAACTCTTTAAGAAAATCAATGGTAAGATATAGCGTCTCATTCTCTTCAACCATCGGAAACTTAAGATCCATGGGCTTTTCATTGACTAGTGCATCAAGGCTCCCTGTCTTCATTCTGATTACCCTGTCCTTGGTTGTGACTGTAACCTTTTGAAGAACTTCATCGTACCATATGTATTGATCGATATGTGTTTTGATCGTATCAAATGGCAACAGTATCCTGTCACCCTTCAAAACGGGCGGAAAAGCTTCCCTGACCCAATTGCCCCCGATAACAAGGCTTGTTTGCGGAGAATCGAAAGGATCAACCACTGTCGAATTGGGCGTATTTTTAACTATATAAACTAACATTATCCCCACTGCAATTAACGAAAGTACAAGAGCTCCTGCTATTGCATTAATTCTCCTATTTCTCATTTTAACCCCCATCATAAAAGTATAAAGCTGCGGCTGGCTGTGCAAAAACTGATACTTTCAATTAATATTATACATTATAGTTATATGGCGGACGAATGGAAAAATGATGCTAAAATAGCTTCACATATTGTGGCGCTTAAGCGTCTTTGTGAAGCTATTATTCAAGCCTTAATACTTGCAGTCAAACTTTCCGAAAACTGTTTTGATATGCAGAATTTAGCCTATAGCCATATCCTTGCATATATTAAATGCTACAAGTTGATTTTCGGCAGCCGTCCGTCCATCTGCTATATCTAATCCTTAAAGACCTTTCTCGGAATATACGTGGCAATGCTATCAATCATTTTCTCATTCGGCTCAAAAAGAATTACGGTATACTGCCCGTCTTTTCTCAATGAGATAAACCAGACATCGGCGTCTTTTCTGTGAGAGGTATAGTCCTTTGTATTTTTACACTCCCTTATTTCCTTGGTGTGTTTTAGGGAGTCTACCTTGGCCACAACATCAAATTCCTTACTGTTCGTGCTCAGCAAACGCTTTCTCTTCTTCTGATTTATTATCATGTCAATATCAAGAGCTCCGTTTGTTAAAGCATATTCGTATTCAATATTAAGCTTTGAAATTAGCGTATATGCCAGATAAAAAGCTCCTATAATCAGAAACATGGAGAACTGCGGAACAAATATAATCAAAAAATAGCTTATTATCATAGCCGCAACAATAATAAGCAATATAAGCATTATGTCTGCTACGCTTTTACGCTTTTTTACAATCTTCTCAATAAACATATCCATAATTATCATCCACCTCTTCTTATGTGTATTTTAATGTATTTTTGACAATTATGAAAACCTTAAAGAACATAATATCATACTACTGCCTTGAACACATCATATATTTTTTCCTCATGACTGTGTGTCTGAATAGCGTTGATTATATCTTGCTCAGTTACTCGACCAACTATTTTCATATCATCATTCAAAATATAAATAATATGAAAGCAGTCATAGTCAAGCTTTTGCATTACTTCCAGTAGGGAACAATTCCCCATTACAACAAACTCTCTTACAGGATATAGTTTTTTCTTTCTGATTCTTTGTTTACGATTCAATAAGCTCTCTAAATTCATAATACTAACAGTCTCCTCAAGAAGTCTTCCTCCCGGAATAATTGGCTCATAACCCGAAGGTCGTGTGGTTCAAATCCCGCCTCCGCAACCAGGAGGAAAGTAGAAGTTTGAGTAAGAACATCATCTGGGGCAAACGCAAGAGTATGGCAGACGGCAAGGTGTCCTTCGCCTACAGTTCCTTTCTCGGCTACGATATGG
>CAZPIS010000189.1:0-3949 GCA_964586745.1 uncultured Ruminiclostridium sp. | reverse complement strand
GAATTTTATAAAGGAAATGGATATAATAATTATGAAGGTCAAAGAAAGTCAAAGTTGGCGAGGAGGTTTGACTATGAAATATCGTGACTACTACGAAATATTAGGAGTAAAAAAAGAAGCAACCCAGGATCAAATTAAGAAAGCGTATCGTAAGCTTGCTAAGTCATACCATCCCGATACCAACCCCGGAAATAAAAAAGCCGAGGAAAAGTTTAAGGAAATAAATGAGGCTTATGAAGTATTGGGTAACGATGAAAAGCGCAAAAAGTACGATCAATTGGGTAGTGAATTTAATTTTGCCAACGGTTATGATTTTGATCCGTCTCAATATGGTTTTAATAAAGGAAATACGCATTATGAATACAGAACCTCCGGATCGGGTGGGTTCAGTGACTTTTTTGATATGTTTTTCGGTGACGGAGGTATAAATATAGATGATCTCTTTTCTTCAGGCGGCCGAAAAGGCTTTACAAAAAGAAGCTTCACATCAAATCCTTCCGGAAACTATCAGCAGAGATTAAGAGGCGAGGATAAAGAAGCAGAGATAAATATCTCTATTACAGATGGTTTGATTGGGTCGGAAAAGCATATTACGATTGAGAGCCCAAAGGGCAAAAAAACACTGTCTGTTAAGATTCCTAAAGGAATTCAGCCCGGTGGTAAGATTCGTTTGGCAGGACAGGGAGGAAAAGGTATCAATGGCGGTCCGGAGGGAGATTTAATGCTTATCGTGAGATTTAAAGCAGATGAGTATGAATTGAAAGGTTTTGACATAAGTCAGAGAATTGAAGTTAAGCCGTGGATTGCTGCTTTAGGCGGTGAGGTAAAAGTTAAAACGCCTGAGTCAAAAATTATAGTAAACATCCCTCAGGGAATACGAAATGGAGGGAATATTCGATTACCGGGGAAAGGCTATTATAACGCAATTGGAGGTAGGGGAGATCTGTTTATTCAGGTTTATATAAATAACCCGGAGCATTTAAGCGAAAAGCAAATTGAGCTGTACCGAAAACTGAAGGAATCGGATGAATAATATGGGTTTAAACACAGAAAGAATAGATTCTTTTTTTGAGTAAGAGGTGAGAAGATATGAATTTGGAAAAATTTACTGAAAAGGCCCAAGAAGCTGTAGTTTTATCACAGCAATTGGCTATAAAACTGGATCAACAACAGGTCGACGGAGAACATCTTGCTTTGGTGCTTGTAGAGCAGGAGGAGGGTTTGGTTCCAAGACTTCTATGGGTATTGGGGGTTAACCCGGTTTATATTGCAGAAGAATTAAAAAAGGAGCTGGAACGCTTACCTAAGGTGTATGGCAGTGCCGCTTCAAATGTTTATGCAACAAGAAGATACAATCAGATTCTGCTGTCTAGTGAGGACAAGGCAAAAAATTTAAAGGATGAATATGTAAGTGTGGAGCATCTATTTCTTGCTCTAATTACCGAACGCGGAGGTTTTACTTCGAATTTGCTTAGGAATTATGGTGTAACCGAGGACGCATTTCTTGGCGCTATGTCTAAAGTAAGGGGAAACCAGCGAGTAACGAATCAGAATCCTGAAATGAACATTATGGCGTTGGAAAAGTACGGCTGCGATTTAGTTGAACTGGCCAGAAAAGGCAAACTTGATCCCGTAGTGGGAAGAGATGCCGAGATTCGTCGTGTTATAAGAATACTGTCCCGTAGAACCAAGAATAATCCGGTCCTGATTGGTGAACCCGGGGTAGGAAAGACAGCCATTGTAGAAGCTCTTGCACAACGTATTCTTAAGGGGGATGTCCCGGAAAGCTTAAAGAATAAAACAGTCTATTCTCTTGATATGGGTGCTCTGGTCGCGGGAGCTAAGTTCAGGGGCGAATTTGAAGAAAGATTGAAAGCTGTGCTCAAAGAGGTAGAGGCTTCAGACGGACAGATTATTCTGTTTATCGATGAACTGCATAATATTGTCGGAGCAGGAAAAACCGATGGTGCAATGGATGCCGGAAATATCCTTAAACCTATGCTGGCCAGAGGTGAACTGCATTGTATAGGTACTACAACTCTAGATGAATACAGGCAATATATTGAAAAGGATGCTGCCCTTGAAAGAAGATTTCAAACAGTAATTGTTGATCAGCCTACCGTTGAGGATACCATATCAATATTAAGAGGACTTAAAGAACGCTTTGAAATACATCATGGAGTAAGAATTACCGATGGAGCAATAATAGCCAGTGCAACCTTATCAAACCGTTATATTTCTGACAGATTTCTGCCTGATAAGGCTATAGATCTTATGGACGAAGCCGCAGCAATGTTGAGAACTGAAATTGACAGTATGCCCGCCGAGCTGGACGAAATTATGCGCCGTATAATGCAGTTGGAAATTGAGCAACAGGCACTTAAAAAAGAAAACGATAAAGCGTCAAAGGAGCGTCTTAAAAGTATTGAGTCAGAAATTGCAGGTCTTAAGGATAGAGGTAATGGGATGAAGGCTCAATGGGAGCTTGAGAAGGAGTATATAAAGAGGGAAAAAGAGGCAAAAAAAGAAATAGAGGAAATCAAACTCCAGATAGAAGAAGCTGAAAGAAACTATGATTTAGAGAGTCTAGCCAAGCTAAAGTACGGTAAGCTTCCCGAACTTGAGAATACCCTTATAGAAGAGAAGAAGCATCAATCTGAGCTATCAGAGCGTATGCTCAAAGAAGAAGTCACCGAGGATGAAATCACAGAAATAATTTCAAAGTGGACTGGTATACCTGTAACAAAGCTGATGGAGGAAGAAAAAGAGAAGCTTTTAAATCTTGAGGCTATTCTTCATCAAAGAGTTATCGGACAAAACGAGGCTGTCACTGCCGTGTCAGATGCGGTACTTCGTGCCAGAGCGGGGTTGAAAGATAATAAACGTCCAATAGGTTCCTTTATCTTCCTAGGTCCTACCGGCGTTGGTAAAACAGAACTTGCAAAAGCGCTATCAGAAGCCTTATTTGATACCGAAGATAACATGATACGTATTGATATGAGTGAGTATATGGAAAAGCACTCGGTTGCAAGACTAATAGGTGCGCCTCCCGGGTATGTCGGCTATGAAGAAGGGGGACAGCTTACTGAGGCCGTCAGAAGAAAGCCATACAGCGTTATTTTGTTCGATGAAATTGAGAAGGCCCACCCCGATGTGTTTAACACATTATTGCAGATATTGGATGACGGAAGACTTACCGACAGTCAAGGCCGAGTGGTTAACTTTAAAAATACGGTAATTATTATGACCTCCAACGTAGGAAGCCGTATTCTGCTTGAAAATACAGGTGATGAAGGAGAGCTTGATGATGAAACCCGTGAAAAGGTCATGAATGAATTGCGTTACGGGTTTAGACCGGAGTTCTTAAATCGTATAGACGAGATTGTTATGTTCAAGCCACTTACCAAAAATGAGGTAAAACAAATAGTTAAGCTTGTGATAGAAACACTGTCAAATCGGCTGGCTGAAAAAGAAATAAATATTGAATTAACCGATGCAGCATTGGATTATATAGTAAAAGAAGGCTGGAATCCCGAGTATGGTGCAAGGCCGGTTAAGCGGTTCATTCAAAAGCATATTGAAACGGAATTGGGACGTCAGATGGTAAAGGGGGCAATTACCGAGGGTGATACCGCAATAGTGGACAGTGACGGTGAAAAGCTCTTTATTATCAAAAAGTAATAGCTAAAGCAGAAAAGAAAATATAAAAGGAGAGTTGAAACTCTCCTTAATTTTTTATTAATATCTTGGACCTCTGTTATTGTTTCTCTGTTGTTTTCTGGCCCTTCTGCATTCAGGACATCTCTGTGGTTCGTTCTCAAAACCCTTTTCTTTGTAGAAAGCTTGCTCGCCTTCTGTAAAAATGAAATCGGCTCCACAATCCTTGCATTTTAGTGTCTTGTCTTCCATGGTTATAAAATCCTCCTTAAAATTTCTGGATTATACCTTT
>CAZPIS010000188.1:0-3977 GCA_964586745.1 uncultured Ruminiclostridium sp. | reverse complement strand
CCATAATCCCGGACAACCTCGTTTACCTCGTCGCCTTTGACCAATGACTGCATAACTGCAATATCAATAATGCCACTTAAATTTTTCTTTCCGCCGCCGAGCTGTCCAATAATACATCGCACCTTTTTTCTGCCTCGTTTTTTTACAGGGTCGGCAGGCAGCTCTTCATTTATCGTCAGAAACTGGTTCAGCCGTTCCTTCCACTGTTCCAACAACTGTTGGGTGTGTACAAGTATAAGAGTGTTCACCTTTTTTGCGGATATAAGTTTTGCTCCTATTACTGTTTTTCCAAAAGCAGTAGTTGCTGACAAAACTCCATTATCGTACTCTAGCATTGAATCTGTTGCATCAGCCTGTTCTTCACGAAGCTGCCCGTTAAAGTCAACACTGACAATTCTGCCGGGACAGGTTTCATCAATCCATTCTATATCAGCTTTCAACGAACTGAACATGTTTACCAAATCAGTCTCGCAGCCTCTTGGAAGGCACATGTAATCCGGTGTTTCATCTGATAAGGAAATGATTCGTGGTTTATCATATGTTGGTAATCTCATCGCTTGAGCCTTGTAAAAATCAGGATTTCTAAAAGCGGCTATGCGCTTTAAGCTGTTCAATACCTTATTTGAAAATCCTTTTTTACTAATATAGAGCATATTTACTTTTGTTATATAAACCGTATCAGGTATATCTGCTTTATTGAACTTGCTATCCGGCCTCTTCCTTTCCCAAGGACGTATATCTTCATCCTCGCTTTGCCTCAAATCTCCCAGTTCATTACTGCCGCCAAGCTGTGAGATATATGTATCGATATCTTCATCACTCAACATCCGGATATTACTCAAAAAACTCCATTGGTCATCGTATGGCTGAAAATTCTCATCAATAAACACACTATTATTATTTTTTCTGGCATTCGCTTGTAATGGCAATGCAATAAGATTTCCAAAGCCGCCTTTGGGGAGTGTATCCTGATTGGGGAAAAGGCGATCATATGAACTGAATTTAATTTCATGTCTCTCTATCATGGCGTTCGTCAAAAGCAGTGTACCAAATTTTCTTGCAGATGAGGCGCTGATTCTATCACTGAAAAAGAACCATGCATGAGCGCCGTTTCCTGATTGGGATCGCTCAATAGCAATTGGAATATTCTTTTTGACACAAATATCCCTTAATGTACTTATATCCTTTTGCCAGCCTTCGTCATCGAAATCCATCGCCAGAAAGCAGCATGTCTCATCCGGAAACAAGGGATAAATCCCATATACCGTCTTGCCTCTCAAATGCTTATCTATAGCTGCAGAATCAAGAATTGCATAATCCTTATTCGTACAGTCGGAGCATTTAATCCTTGGTTTATTGCAGACTCCTTTTGACCATTCATTCATGCATACAGGGGAGTATCCTGATTTGCCTTCCTTACTCTGCCATTTCTTTGCATATACATCTTCTCGTCCCCGGAACAACGACATAAACAGGTTGATTTTATCCTGAGGCGAACTGGTATTGATTACGTGCTCATGGCTATGGAACTGCTCTGATTGGGTGCTGAATATTTCTATTTCGCTTTGAATTTCACTATCGAATTTTGGCAGTGCTAATCCAAGCTGTTCTTTGTAATTTTCATTTTCAATTCTCAGCCTCTTGTTTTCATCCAGTAGCTTCTGATATTTTTCATAAAGTTCTTCATAACCAATCATTATTCAGTATCCTTGCATTCAAAGCTTATTTACAATTATTAGTATATCACAGGTTCAGACATTCTGGAATGTCCTTTTCGTCTATACTTTGTGTCAAGTCCTCGCGGGCAGATTTCTGTTGCCTTTCTAACCAGACATCCTTTGTGTCACGAAATCCAAACCCACTTCATGATCGATTATCCTGCTCTCGTCTATAACATAAATGGGGATTCCCATTTCATTTAACAGCACCGTCTTTTCAGGTAAATCTTCCTGGGATCTGCACATTATCATATCAACCTTTCTGCCTTCGCACAGTTTCAGCAGCTTTTTGAAATCATTTTTGTTATTGCTGTTGCTGCTGTCGTCAGAATAGACGCCCACCAAACTCCAATTTTTCATTAGCCTCAATATATTTGCGAAACGCTTTTGAACAGCATCAATAGGGAATGACCTTTCAGAGTAAACTGCAATCCTCAACATACCGTCTCCTGCTCGGGCATACCTGCTGAAGATATCAGCAGGATGTATAATCAATACTTTTTTATTTCCCATGTCCTCATTCCTCCTTCTTCAATAAAAATAGGCGGAGCCTTTTAATAATTTCACAAAAGGCTTCGCCTATTTACTATGCAAATTATAAACAGCTGCGCTTGCTTTTATAGCCCTGATTCTTTAGAATTATGGGCAATACTATTTAAAATCTCCTATGTCATCTATGTTTATGCCTAAAAAACAGGCCTCAAACAGATGACTTTTTCAACCTAATTTCTTCCAATTTCCACCCCTAAACCCACAAGATGTTGTGGTCTAGTTCTCCTTTTTGCCCTTAAAACCACTTGTCATCATTATTACGCACTCAACATGCTCGGTCCAAGGAAACATATCAACCGGCTGGACTTCCTTTACTTTATAGCCTGCATCTGTGCCGCAAAGATATTTAAGATCTCGCGCTAGAGTTGAAGGGTTACACGAGACATAAACAATACGGCTCGGAGACATGTCAACCAGAGCCTTTAATAAAGACTCATCACAGCCCTTTCTTGGTGGGTCAATGAATACCACATCGGCCTTTTTACCCTCCGCAAAAAGCTTCGGAAATACTGTCTCTACTTCTCCGGTATAAAATTCGGTGTTAGTTATATTGTTTCTTGTAGCGTTTCTCTCTGCTGCATCCACAGCTTCAGGAACAACCTCAATGCCAATTACTGTGCCTGCTTTTTCGGCAGCAAACAGCGTTATCGTTCCTATCCCGCAATATAAGTCATACACCGTTTCACTTCCGTTTAATGCTGCGTACTCAATAGCTTTTTTATAAAGCACCTCGGCTTGAGCTGAATTGACCTGATAAAAGGATAATGGTGATATTTCAAATATCAGGCCTCCCAGTATATCCTCGATAGCATCCTTGCCGTAGAGAGTGATGTTTTTGTCTCCCAATACAACATTCCCAGGTTTTGAGTTAATGTTCAGGATAATACTTGCCAAACCGGGGATATCTCTTTTAAGCCTGTAGATTAACTTATTAATCTTTGGAATCTCAGGGCGGGTGGCTACAATTATAACCATTATCTCCCCTGTTCCAAATGCTGTCTTGGTCACAACATGGCGTATGAGTCCCGCTCCCGTGCTTTCATCGTAAATAGGAATATTCAAAGCTTTAACAAAACCAAGAACAATATCCTTTGCTTTGTCGCTTAATAAATGTTGTATGCCGCAGACAGGCGCATCAATAATTTCATGGCTGCGACGGGCGAAAAACCCTGCAACAGGGCCGTCCTTGCCCATTCCAACGGGATATTGTGCTTTGTTACGGTAATTTAAGGGGTTTCCCATTCCCAATGTTTCGTTAACCTTTACATCTGAAAGCCCACCGATACGGGTAAGGTTATCTGTAACAACCTGCCGTTTAAATTCAAGGGTCTTCTCATAACTCATATGCTGAAGGCTACAACCGCCACAGCGTTTATAAACCGGGCAGAAAGGTTCTGTGCGGCATGAACTGCTTTTAATGAATTCTATTACACGCGCTACCGCATAGCTTTTTAGAACCTTTATTATCTTTACGCGAACTCTTTCACCATCTATGGCACCTTGAACAAAGACTGCAAAGCCGTCAACCTTGCCGACTCCCAATCCCTCATGGGTCATCCCCGTAATATCGAGTTCAATTATATTATCCTTTTTTAACATTGTTCTCCTTCACAAAGCACTTATAAAGTACGCTTATTTGTCTATTATTAAAAATAGGAACGGCTAAGAACCGTTCCTTTATATGTCCTCATCTATGTATTAAGATTT
>CAZPIS010000187.1:0-3999 GCA_964586745.1 uncultured Ruminiclostridium sp. | reverse complement strand
AAGCACTGGGCTTATGTGAGGATATTCAGATACAAAATGATTAAACAGCCGGATGTACTGTTGCTACCGTTCTTTTTCAGTACCGATTATCCTTTGGGACAAAAAAGAATTAATTATGAGTATTATGAGGAGAGATGTATTCATGAATCATCACTTTCTCCTTCCATTCACTCAATTCTCGCCGCAGAGCTGGGCAAAGGTGAAAAAGCCTATGAGTTCTTTAATTACATGGCAAGGCTCGACCTTGACAATTATAATAAGAATACAGATCAAGGACTTCATGTCACCTCCATGTCAGGAGCATGGCTCAATATGGTGTATGGCTTCGGTGGCCTGAGGACTGACGGTGACGTATTGATATTCAAACCGTCCATACCTGAAAAATGGAATTCGTTCAGCTTTAAGCTTCAATATCAGGGCTCGCTGCTTATGGTGAGTGTGGACAAGGAAAAAGCTGAATACAAGGTACTGAGCGGTCCAAGCTTAAAGATAAGTGTCTATGACCGGGAATATACCATTGATGCCAATGGCCAAAGAATTCCCCTGCAAAAATTAGGATAAAGGAAGAAATTTTTAGGATTATATAAATTTACCCTATAGGGCAGACAAATATAAAATGTCTGCCCTATAGGGTGACACATTTCTTTGTGTAATGCTATTTTTGTACTCCTCTTAAAATATGGTATAATTTTAAAAGCGTAAGACTGAGTTTTAACACTGGTCGGCCAAGGAGGAGAAAAAACAGAACATGCGTTTTTTATTCTCGGCATTTAAGAATATGTCCATAAAGACAAGGATATTCGTTTTTTATGCGGCTATACTCATGATATCTTTGTCTATTTTTGCTTTTCTGGCAATTAAAACTTCAAATGAAGCAATCATTACAAAGGCTGTAAAAAACGCAGAAAGAGAATTGGCATTGATAAGTAACAGTCTTTTGAATTTAACTAATAATTCAGAAGATTATGTAAGGATACTTGCTACAGATAATAGACTCCAGAGGCAGTTGGAAAGACTGAGAAAAGATAATATTAGTCCCTTAGTAAATCTAGAAGCGGAAAAAACATTATCTATAGTCATAAGCAATGTAGTACATCCAAACAGTTATATTGCTTCCGCAAGCATAATGTCAAAAGAAAATATTTTATTTGACATTGGTTTTGTTGACAACCCAAGCGTTTATCCTGTATTAAACGATGATGTGATTGATTTCGTCACCAAGAAAAAAACTCCCACCTGGATGGGTTTAACAAAAATAAAATATAAATTTAATGGAGGAGAAGATAATGTATTTGTTATAGCCAAAACAATAATCGGCTTTGATACCGGAAACATTCTCGGAACGGCAATACTCTATCTTAATGAAGAAAATGTCGCTTCAATCTATCTTGAGAACATAATAAATCCGGAAGATAAATTTTATATAGTAGATAATCAAAATAATATTATTTCGACCAGAGACAAAGATGAATTATATAAAAAATTTGATGAAGAGAAGTATTTAGGCCAATACAAACTTGAAGAGATTTCCAATACTAATGGTTTAATAAGCGATGTTGGTGAAAAAAGTGCGTTAATCACTGTGCAGGATTTTAAGAAATTAGATTGGAAAATTATCAGCATTATTCCTCTGGATGAAATTACATATGAAAATAAAGAAATGACGAAGCTTATTGTTGTTTTTGGTGCTATATGTCTGATATTTGCATTTATTATTTCGTATTTATTATCCTGCACCATATCAAAGCCTATTCTAAAGCTAGTTAATATCATGAAGGAGATTAAATCCGGTGACATGAAACTAAGAGCTAATCTCAAAGCAAAAGGAGAAATCGGGATGCTTGGAGATGGGTTTAACAGCCTGATGGATAGAATCAATAATTTATTGGATCAAATATATATTCAGCAAAAGTCAAAACGGGAAAATGAATTTAAGCTTCTTCAATCACAAATCAAGCCACATTTTTTATACAATACTATTGAAACGATTATTTCTTTTATTAAACTGGATATGAAGGAAAAAGCAATGCTTACCGCAAAAAATCTTGCCGGGTTTTACAGAATCTCTTTGAGCAAGGGTAAGGATATAATTTCAATCGAAGAAGAAATATGTTTAATTAATAATTACCTGTCAATCCAAAAGCTCAGATATGTAGAATACCTTGATTATAAGATTGAATTTGATGATAAGATAATAAAGTATCAAATACCCAAACTGACATTGCAGCCATTGATAGAAAATGCAATTTATCATGGTTTAAAGGAAAAAGAGGAAAAAGGGAATCTTATTATAAAAGGTTATTATGAGCAAGATTGCATTAAAATCGAAGTGTTTGACGATGGTGTGGGAATGACCGAGAATCAGATTCGGAGCGTTCTTAACCCACCTTCAAAAGATAAAAAAAGTACAGACTTCGGGCTGCACAATGTTGATTCGAGACTAAAGCTTTTATATGGAAATAATTATGGGATAATTATTGAGAGTAAGGTCGGAGAATATACTAAGGTCATCGTAAAATTACCGGCGGTTTTAGTTTAAGGGGGCAGAGCATGCTGAAAATAATGATAGTTGATGATGAATTCTATTTCAGAGAGGCGATTAAAATATCCCTCCCCTGGGAAGAGCTTGGATTCGAGATTTGCGGTGAAGCAAAGAACGGCAGGGATGCTCTTGAAAAGTTGGAGATATTGAAACCCGAAATTGTCATTGTAGATATCAATATGCCTATCATGGACGGTCTGGAGTTTGTACAAAATATCAGGCAGACAAAGAATGACAGTAAAATAATTGTTCTGACGGGGCATAGTGAATTCAACTATGCAAAGCAGGCAGTTCAATTGGGGGTCTATAATTATTTACTGAAGCCGGTAGATGAAGATGAATTGAAAAAGACATTGCTAGAGCTTAAAAGTATCATCGATAAGGAAGTCACGATAAAGATGGAGACCGATAGGCTCAAACAGCAAGTAAGGGATAGTATCCCCTTGTTGAAGGACAAATTTCTTAATGAGCTATTACAGGGGAACCTAATTAAGAAGGATAACAGAACCCTAAAAAAAATGGAGTATTTAAAGATAAACAGTTCTTCAGACTATTATCTGGCAGTTACAATAGAAATTGATATTGATGAGAGTTTTGGATGGAGTGACGAGGACAAACAGCTATGGAAATTTGCTGTTTCAAATATAGCTGATGAGATCCTGTCCGAACAGTTTAATTTCGACCGGTGTTATGACAATAATGATAGGATCTGTATAATCATTGGTGCAAATGAAAGCAAAGAAGGAAAAGAGTTCCTTATTAATCTGCAGCATAAATTAGAGTGGTTAAGAGCAATAGTGACCAAGCATATGGATTTTTCTATAACTATAGGAGTTGGCGAAGTTAGAAATGAATTGTTCGATGTTGCTGCATCCTATAAAGAATCAATTGTTGCATTAAAAAATAAGGTGACGTTAGGCAAAAACAAAGTTATCTTATACAGCTCGGTGGCAGAATCGGGGATAAATATAAACATTTTTACTGTTGAGCATAGAAGTCAGCTTTTAATGAGTATGCGCTTAGCTAATGAAAAAGAAGTAGATATGTGCATTGCCAATATATTTGAGAAAATGCGGGGTGAGAAAATCCATTACGAATTAATTTTTGTAGTGTGCATTGAATTGGTATCGGTCTGCCTGGAATTTATTATTGAAGTGGGCGCTAGGCTGGAGGATATTCTGCCCGACAAGCAGTTTGGTATTATTGAGCGAATCCAACTAAAAAAGTCCATAAATGAAATGGAAGAATGGATTAAGGAAATCTATAGGCATACATTAGAGACTATTAATAAAAATAAAAGCTCAAAAGCGTCAAAACTTATTGAAGAGGTAAAAAAGTACATAAGTAATAATTTTCAAAATGATGAACTTAATATCGACGAGATAGCAAAAAAATTATTTATTAATTATGCCCACCTTTGCTTCATTTTTAAAAGGGATACCGGAGTTACCATCAAC
>CAZPIS010000186.1:252-4036 GCA_964586745.1 uncultured Ruminiclostridium sp. | reverse complement strand
AACCCGAAGTAAGGCGCATGATGGAGGAGTACAACCGCCGCCGTCTGGTAATGGTAAATGGCTTCCGAAAAGTAGGATTGAGTTGCTTCGAACCCATCGGAGCCTTTTACGTGTTTCCTGAAATCCGCGGATCCGGCCTATCTTCTGATGTATTCTGTGAACGCCTGTTAATGGAGGAAAAAGTATTAATGGTTCCCGGCAATGCCTTTGGAACTTGTGGAGAAGGATTTGTGAGAGCCACTTATGCTACTTCTGTTGATAATATAAGAGAGGCGCTGGTTCGCATTAGACGTTTTTTGGACAGTCTCAATAATGTGTAATTAAGATCACAAAAAAACGCAAAAGAAAAGGGTGCAATATTTTATTGTCACCCTTAACTTATGCTTTTCTTATCCTGAATCTTCATATGTTCCACTATGAGATCATCCAACCGCCTGCTGATTGTAAGTATAGCATTTTTGTTGTATCCGGAAGCTATTGCTCGGTTAAGTCTGTTCCGGACTTTTTCTATGTTTTTCATTGGTAATGCCCTCCCCCTCTATAAAGGACAATTTTCTACAAAAATAATAGCACAAATTTTACTTTCTACAAAATTAATAGCACAAATTCTACTTTCTACAAAAAATAGTAGCATAAATTTTACATCAAGTCAACAAAAACCGCATACAGACTTAGTTTGCGACATATTTCGATATATTTCAACATAATACTACATATTAAAAAAACTTGGAAAATATATTCGTCTTATAATCAGATTTTATTTTATAAATATTTCTAATTTGTACATATTTAAGCTGTAAGGGAATTTCAACATGGTTTATGGTCTTGAATCAAATAAAGTTTTATTGTATATTATTTATTAGCAGATAATAATATTAGATGTTAAATGGAGGTTATATTATGTCCGAATTATTAAAGGGGAAAAATATACTTATTATGGGTATCCGAAATAAATGGAGCATTGCTTGGGGTATTGCTCAAGCTGCCAGAGCTCAGGGTGCAAATTTAATATTTACTTATCTGGGTGACAGGGAAAAAGAATCCCTTCAAAAATTGACCTCTGACTTTGGAGAAGTCGATTCGTATCCATGTGATGTTGCCAAGGAAGAAGATATAGATTATCTCTTTTCTACGATAAAAAACAAGTATGGAGTACTTCATGGTATGGTTCACGCAATTGCATATGCTAAGAGCGAGGATCTACAGGATACCTTTATCAATACGTCAAAAGACGGATTTAGGACTGCCATGGACATTAGTGTGTATTCATTTATTGCTGTTGCGAGAAGAGCACAGGTTCTAATGACTGAAGGCGGTAGTATTCTAACGCTAACCTATAGGGGATCGGTGAAGGTTTCTCCCGGATATAATATTATGGGTGTTGCAAAAGCAGCTCTGGAGGCCAGTGTACGCTATGCTGCCTATGAATTGGGGAGTAAGAATATACGTGTTAACGCAATTTCTGCCGGTCCGATAAAAACCATGTCTGCTAAAGGTGTGAAGAATTTCAGCGATATTCTTGATGTTGTTGAAGAGAAATCTCCTCTAAGGCGTAATGTGACTCTTGAGGATTTAGGGGGGACGGCAGTTTATCTTCTAAGTTCCCTTTCATCCGGATTGACAGGGGAAATAATATACATCGACGCAGGGTATAATATTATGGGAGTATAATAGAAAATCATTTTTTTATTAACAATATGTTCATAAAATGTTCATTAATTTAATGCATAATGGAACTAATGATTTGACAAGGCGGGTTTAATTTCAACGAAAAGCTAACCCGCTTGTTTTTTAGTGATATTCGGCAACTAATACAGGGAGGGATACCATGATAGAAATTCAGAATCTGACTAAGGAGTATGGCCGTATTAAAGCTGTTGACGATATCAGCTTTAATGTTGGAAAAGGTGAAATCCTTGGTTTTTTAGGTCCAAATGGAGCCGGAAAATCAACCACCATGAATATTCTTACCGGTTATATATCATCTACATCGGGGGTAGTTAAGGTAGCGGGAGTGGATATTTTAGATAATCCTGTTGAAGTTAAAAAGCATATAGGGTATCTGCCGGAGCAACCTCCGCTTTACTTGGATATGACTGTAAATGAATATCTTGATTTTTGTGCTGATCTTAAGGCGGTATCGTTAAAAAAATGGAAAAGCCAAAAAAAAGATATAATGGAGCTTGTAAAGATAACACATGTAAGCCATAGACTTATTAAAAACCTGTCCAAGGGCTATAAACAGAGAGTAGGTCTTGCTCAGGCACTGGTTGGATCACCTGAGGTTCTTATTCTGGATGAGCCTACCGTCGGACTTGATCCTAAACAGATCATAGAAATCAGAAATCTGATTAAGGCTCTGGGTAAGAATCACACCATAATATTGAGCTCCCACATTCTTCCCGAAGTAAGTGCGGTATGTGACAGAGTTATTATAATAAATAAAGGTAGAATAGCAGCTATTGATACCCCCGAAAACCTGTCAAAAACATTGGCCGATTTTTCCAGATTCACTGTTACTGTAGCCGGTCCGGAGAACAAGGTTAAGGAAATTATCTTAAATATATACGGAGTTAAATATCTGGAGACCGGTACGAGGATAAAGGATGATGAATACAGCTACATCGTTGAAGCCGATAAGGCTGTGGATGTAAGAAAACCAATGTTTAACCAATTGGCACAGCAGGGTTATCCGATACTTGAGCTAAAGTCCTTGAATCTTTCACTTGAGGACATTTTCCTGCAGCTTACGACCAATGAAGAAAAGGAGGCAATATAAGTATGCTGGCTATAATGAAACGTGATTTCAGATCATACTTCAATTCACCCATTGCTTACGTGCTCATAGGACTTTTTATGTTGCTTTTAGGTCTGTTTTTTAACAGCCTGATTGGCTATGGTATTTCAGACATTATGAGTGAGTTTGTAGGGAGTATGAGCGGTCTTTTAATATTAGTTATTCCTATACTTACCATGAGATCAATGGCAGAGGATAAGAAAAATGGCACCGAGGTTCTGCTGTTAACATCTCCGGTCAAAGTTAATGAAATGGTCATTGGTAAGTTTTTAGCTTCTTTAAGTGTGTTTTTGGTAATGACCGCCGCATCCTTAATATTCCCTTTGATTACGATAATAGCCGGTAAGCCTGATATTATGCTAATAATAAGCTCATATCTAGGTTATATTTTAATGGGAGCAGTTTTTGTGAGCGTAGGTGTTTTTGCTTCCTCCCTTACCGAGAACCAGATTGTAGCATCTATTATAAGCTTGGTTTCTATATTTTTAATTCAGAATATCAGCTATCTTTCCAGTTTCTTCAGCGGGTTTATGAATAAGGCTTTATTGTGGTTTTCCATTTCAGACCGCTATGAAGATTTTAACAAAGGAATTATAGATTTAACATCAGTATTATTTATGATTAGCTATGCAGCAGTGTTTATCTTCCTTACAGTAAGGGTTATTGAACACAAACGCTGGAGCCAGGGGTGATAAAAATGAAGAAGATAAACAACAGAAGTTTAAGATACGGCTCGTATGCATTAATAGCCACTATGGTTGTGATAGCAATAATTTTTGTATTTAACGCACTTTTAGGGCTAGATGCGATAAGAGACAGATTAAGATTCGATATTACAAAAAATCAATTATTTTCTTTAAGTGAACCAAGTATTACAATGCTTAATGAAATGGATAAGGATGTTGAAGTCATAATTCTTACAGATGAAAAATATTATCAGGGGAGCGAAATCCTTGAGGTTTTAAAACAATACAACTTAAAAAGTGG
>CAZPIS010000186.1:0-242 GCA_964586745.1 uncultured Ruminiclostridium sp. | reverse complement strand
TACCTTTGTTGAAAGAGAGATTGATCCCAATCAGGTCAAGGGGATTTCCGAAGGGAGTATTGTGGTTAAATCCGGAAATAAGTCCAAGGTGGTATCCCAGGATGATATGGTGGAATATGATTACAGTACTTATAATTCATATCCGGTGTCACTTAAGATTGAACAGACCTTCTCAAGTGCAATAAAGAGTGTAACGGCTGATTTTACTCCGGTAGTATATTTTGCTACAGGCCATGGCGAGA
>CAZPIS010000185.1:0-4045 GCA_964586745.1 uncultured Ruminiclostridium sp. | reverse complement strand
GACCGTGCGGGAAAGCTTATCGGCGGCACTATTGAATTCAACGGTCATAAAATCCATGAAATGACTGAAAAGGAAATGCAAAAAATCCGCGGCAAGGAGGTAAGCATTATTTTTCAGGATCCTATGACAAGCCTGAATCCTGTTTATACTATTGGTAATCAAATTCGAGAGGTTATATTGCTTCACACCGATAAAAGCAAAAAAGAAGCTCAAGACCGTGCTGTAGAGCTTCTTACTCTTGTGGGAATAAATGAACCGGAAAAAAGACTAAAGCAGTATCCGCATGAGCTTTCGGGCGGTATGCGCCAGCGTGTTATGATTGCCATTGCCCTTGCTTGTGAGCCAAAGCTTCTTATTGCCGATGAACCTACTACCGCTCTGGATGTTACTATACAAGCCCAAATCCTTGAGCTTATGATTGAGCTGAAGGAAAAAATCGGTATGTCGATTATTATGATAACTCATGATTTAGGCATCGTAGCAAGTATCTGTCAGAAAATTGCGGTAATGTATGCCGGGAAAATAGTCGAGTATGGTACAGTTGATGATATTTTCTATAACCCGAAACACGAGTATACTAAAGGTTTACTGAACAGTATCCCTATATTAACTGAAAAAGAACACAAAAGGCTGGTTCCAATTGAAGGGACACCGGTCGATTTACTCAACCCGCCAAAGGGTTGTCCCTTTGCACCTCGTTGCGACAGCTGCATGAAGGTATGCATTAAGCATATGCCTAAATATACTCAGATAGGTGATAATCACTACAGTGCCTGCTGGCTGCTGCAAAAGGAAGAGTTTGAGCAAGGCGGTGGGGAAGATGAGTAAATTACTGGAGATAAAGAACCTTAAACAATATTTCCAGGTTAGCGGAAATCTATTAAAACCTAAATATGTTAAAGCGGTTGATGATGTCAGCTTGTTTATTAATAAAGGAGAAACCTTTGGGCTTGTTGGCGAGAGCGGCTGCGGCAAAACCACTTTAGGACGAACCATTCTTCGCCTGTATGAGCCCACAGGCGGGAAAATTATATATGACGGGACAGATATTACCAATGTAAAGATGCTTCCTTACAGACGCAGGATGCAAATAGTTTTTCAGGACCCATATGCCAGCCTTAATCCCAGGATGACTGTGGGAGATATAGTCGGGGAGGCTATAGATATTCACAAATTGGCTCAAAGTAAGAAAGACAGGCAGGATAAAATTATCAGTATGCTGCAGAAAGTCGGACTGAACAGTGAACATGCAAATCGTTATCCCCATGAGTTTTCGGGTGGGCAGCGGCAGCGTATCGGCATTGCAAGAGCACTAGCCGTAAACCCGGAGTTCATAGTATGCGATGAGCCTATTTCTGCTTTGGATGTTTCAATACAGGCTCAGGTTGTAAATATGTTTGAAGATTTGCAGGCAGAAATGGGGCTTACCTATCTATTTATTGCTCATGATTTAAGTGTTGTCAAGCATATTAGCCGGAGAATCGGTGTAATGTATCTTGGAAAGCTAGTAGAGTTGGCTGATAGCTACGAGTTGATATTTCACAGTGTTCATCCTTATACCAGATCATTGATTTCGGCAATTCCGATTGCCGATCCAAAGCAAAGCCGAGAGAGTAAACGAATAGTACTTGAGGGTGACGTACCGAGTCCTTTAAATCCGCCGAGCGGATGCCGATTCAGAACGCGATGCAGATACGCGACAGAAATTTGTGTCCAGGAAGAACCGGAATTTAGGGAAGTATCACCCGGCCACTATGCTGCTTGTCACCATTTGGATAGGCTTTAATAGTTAGTTTAAAACAAATAATACCACATGTAATTTTTAGCGTATATGCAAAAAATATAAACACTTATAAATAGGCAACTAGTAAACGATGGAGGGATTTAATATGAAGACAAAAATAGCACTTCTACTTGCGATAATCATGTTAGCTATGATTATTCTGCCCGCTTGCGGTAAAAATGCTGTATCCGGAGAAACACTGACAGTCAATGTGGGACCTGATCCGGACACTATTGACCCTGCTCTTAATTCGGCAGTTGACGGAGCTACACTAATCATCCATGCTTTTGAGGGGCTTATGACTCTTGACAAAAATGGTATACCTGTTGCCGGTCAAGCTGAGAAATATGAAGTTTCAGACGACGGAAAGGTCTACACATTCCATCTTCGTGATAATCTTAAGTGGAGCGACGGCAAGGCACTTACAGCCAATGATTTCATATATTCATGGAATCGAGCCATATCTCCCGATACGGCAGCTGACTATGAGTACATGTTTGAAGTAATAGATGGCTATAATGAGGGTACTCTAAATATTCAGGCACCCGATGATAAGACCTTGGTGGTAAATCTTTACAATGCCGTTCCTTACTTTCTTGAGTTGACGGCATTCCCGACCTTCTCACCTGTCCGCAAGGATTTGATCGAAGCAAACGGTGATTCGTGGGCTGTAGATGTAAAAACATACATCGGCAACGGCCCGTATAAGGTAAAAGAATGGGTGCCGGGTTCTCATATTACAATGACTAAGAATAAGAACTATTGGGATTATAAAAATCTAGGCACAGAAAATATCAAGTTTGTTCTGATGGAAGAAGATACAGCTATATTGAATGCATTCCAGAAGAAGGAAATTCTTTTTGCCGACCAAATGCCCAATGATGAAATCGATGCATGGAGAGATAAGCCGGAATTCCATCTCGAAGGGCAATTGGGAACATATTATGTTTCATACAATGTAAAAAAAGCACCTCTGGACAATAAGCTTGTCCGTGAAGCTTTGATTCTTGCCGTTGACCGTGAATTTATCGTTAAGGAAATCGGTAAATCAGGGCAGGTTCCTGCAGGTGCATTTGTTTCAACGGGCCTTTCTGATGCTGACGCTTCAAAGGAATTCCGTGAAGTAGGCGGCGACTATTACGATGCTTATGATTATGAAGGAAATCTTGCCAAGGCTAAAGAATTGCTTGTCCAAGCCGGATATCCTAACGGTGAAGGATTACCTCAGATAGAATACTTATATAATGAAGGCTCCGGTCACCAGGCTATTGGAGAAGCTCTTCAGGATATGTGGGGAAAGCTTGGTGTAAAGATTTCCTTGGTCTCACAGGAATGGGGTACATTCTTAAATACCAGAAAGAACGGCGATTTTCAAATTGCTCGTAACGGATGGTTATCGGACTACAACGACCCAATAAGCATGCTTGACATGTGGATTACCGGTGGCGGAAATAACGACGCTCAGTGGTCAAATCCCGAATATGACGCTTTGATTGCAAAGATTAAGACATCCACCGACCCGGCTGAACGCTTTAAGCTTATGCACGAGGCTGAGGATTTAATATTTGAAGACAGCATGCTTAATCCGATTTACTATTATGTTGATCTTTACCTTATCGATCAGAGTATAGAAGGGTTCTGGTCATCACCATTGGGTTATAAGTACTTTATGTACGCTACGGTAAAGAAATAGAATTTACTTTTGGGTAAAAATCGCATTTTTCCGTCCACAAAAGAAAATATAATTGCAAAAGAAAAAAGGCAAAGGGAGCACCGTGGGTGCTCCCTTTGCCTTTATAAAACAATATGGATGTGAATTATCTTTGTGTAATTATAATTATAAATTGTAAAATATCTAATGCCTTCAGGGACAATATGCGTTCTGTAAATTATAGAGAATAGCCTTCTGCTTTAATATTTATTGTAGCGTCAAAATATTGTTTCACAAGCAAGGGATTTGGTGAATTATGAAGTAATATGGTGGTATATTTTCTTTATATGGAAACGAAAGAAGGTTTTATATGTTTTGCGATAAATGCGGTTATAACAATCCTCAAAACAATAAGTTTTGTACCCGTTGCGGAAACTCTATAGGATACCAATCAAATAATATACCGCCGCAAATTAGAAAAGAGCCCTTGCTCGAACAAAAATCATCACAAATACAAAACCAGTCAATATTTATTGAGCCAACGAAAAAACCAAGAAAAAAATCTAAAATCCTTGGGTTACTAGTAATCGTTGGTTCTTTGTTTCTTGTTT
>CAZPIS010000184.1:0-4062 GCA_964586745.1 uncultured Ruminiclostridium sp. | reverse complement strand
ATTCTATTACAAGTGCTACAAAAATTGAAGTTGAAGTCATGAAGATTTATAATAAATGTATAATGCCAAAAAAATGGGCAAAAACAATGTCTGATAAATATATCTGACGTGTATTTTTGTACAATTAAAGGATGGAAAACATGGATATGAAAGACATCATAAATAAGACCAAGGCACCACAAAAGAAAAAGCTGATAAAGACTCAACGCGAAAAAAATATTACAAAGATAATTATTACTGTTGCTATTTTATTGATTTTTGCCATAGTGTATTATTTTATTGATTCTTCAACTTATGTAGCCACAGTTGATGGACAAAGAATATCAAAGTCCGTATATCAATTGTTCTTACAACAACAGCTCTCTGCTACCGAATCTGAGGAGGGGCTTACAACTCAGGAAGAAAAGGATAAATTTTGGACAACAACCGCAGATGGCCAGGATCCATATGAGACAGCTAAGCGGGAAGCTTTGAATTACTCAAAGGAATTTATGCTTCAATACATTAAAGCGCAGGAAATAGGTTTAAAGGTAGATTCTAAGATAAAGAATCAAGTTGCGTCAATTATGCCTTCAATAAAAGGTCAATTAACCGATAAACAGTTTAAGGAGACATACAAGACTACTGTTGCAGAGTTTCAGAGTATATATGAAATATTCAGTGTTATTGAGAACTATAAGAATAAGTATTTAGAAGAGCAATTCCAAACTAAAGCTTATACAGATGAGCAAATAGAAGCCAAGTATAACGAAGACCCAAAGTTGTATGATAATGCGGATATTAGCTATATAATACTGAACAAATCAGATGAAGCGGGAGCAACACTTTCTGAAGAAGAAATAGCCGCAAAGAAAGAAAAAGCCGCAGAGGCTTTGAGTAAAGTACAACAAGGCGAGTCAATTGATAAGGTAATAGCTGAATATACCGAGGAAACACCGGTCTCTTCTGAAACCGGCACCGAGTCAAAAGTTTTGGGCAAAGCCAACATCACATACAGTCAAAATTCCATGTATCAATACTATCTGGAATGGAATCTTATAGAGTGGGTTTTTAATAATAAACCGGGGGATATGGAGATTATTGAAGGCAGCTACTTTATTTATGTGGTAAAGATTGATGATAAGACAGCATTTGCTGATGTAAAAGATGTGGTTAAAAGCTCAATGGAATATAATGCAAAGCAGGAATTCTACAATAGTGCTTTAGAAACTTGGGGTCTGGAATCTAAGTATAACATTATAAAGAATGAGCGGGTCTATGATTCTATTTCCTATAAATAAATAATATAAATTGCCAATAGTAAACACAAGGAGCCGGATTGAAGGTTAAGACTTTCAATTCGGCTCCTTTTTTGGTATATCGGGATATTTTAAGGCATACATTTAAGCATGTCCTTATTCCCGATGGAGGTTTATTATGGGGCAGCAAAATTGCAGAATTGAGGGTTTGGATATGCTGCTTTCAGCATATCTTCCCGACAGAATAAAAAAAGCTGTTAAGGGAATAAAAAGCAATTACGTAAATGAGCTGGAGGAAATACGAGTACGAAGCGGCCTTCCGCTTATGGGCGTGTTTCTGGGAGCGGATTATTTTATCGGTGAGGAAGGTCTTTTATCGCACGATTGTCGGTCAGCCCTTATTGTAACTGCAAAGGAGGTAAATTCATTGTTTCTTCTAATATGTGAACAATCAATTTATGCATATCAAGAAGAAATCATCAGAGGGTTTATTACCTTAAAAGGCGGGCATAGAGCCGGAATCTGCGGCACAGTAGTATATGATGGAGAGCGAATTAAAGCAATAAGAGATATTTCATCGGTTAATATCAGGTTTTCCAGACAGGTAAAAGGTTGTGCCGGAGATGTATTTCAACAGTTAATACGAAATAAACAGGACATCTATAATACATTGATTCTATCACCGCCCCGATGCGGGAAAACCACAATTCTAAGAGATTTATGCCGTCTGATAAGCCAAGGGCTTGACGAAGATAGGTTTAAGGGATTAAGAACAGCGGTTATAGATGAAAGATCAGAACTGGCTGCCAGTTACAGAGGGATGCCTCAAAATGATTTGGGACCGAGAACCGATGTGTTGGACGGATGCCGGAAAAGTCAGGGAATTGAAATGATGCTAAGAGGCATGGCCCCCCAAGTAATTATTGTTGACGAACTGGGAGCAATGGGGGATACAGATGCGATAAAAATGGCATGGAACGCCGGCGTCAGAATTATTGCCACCGCTCATGCCTTCGGTCCGGAGGATTTTAAGAGAAGGTTGGGTGTCGGTCAATTGGCTACAAAAGATGGCTTTGAGAGAATAGTTCTTCTCGGAATGGACAACGGAAAAAGATGGGCAAAGGTGATGAATGTAAATGGTAATGATCTTAGCGTTTTGGCTCAAAATAATAGGAAGCCTGATGGTGTTTGCAGGGTGCACTGCAACAGGAATGAGACTTTCTGCCAGACTTGCAGAGAAACAGCATGCGCTATCAAAGCTGATAGAGATTCTCATTAATTTGAAAAACCAGATTTGCAATCTGGGAATACCGCTTTTTTCGGCCTTTGAAAATATAGGGAAGGAGCACATTGGCGGGATTTGGTCAAAAGTATTTATTGAATGCGGAAAAATCATGAATGAGCAACATATGGAAGCCGGGGAGGCATGGAGAATGGCAATCGACAGGAGAGGAGGGAACCTTCCCTTGGATAAATCGGATTTGGCAATAATCATGGATTTTGGGGAGATGCTGGGCAAATCCGACAGACAAAGCCAGGAATCGGTATTGGATTTAGAAAAAGATAATCTTGAAATCCTTGAAAAGAAAGCAGGGGAAGTCATGAACACAAAAGGAAGGCTATACAGGAATTTAGGAGTCCTGAGCGGAGCTGCAACGATAATCTTATTAATATAATTTAATAAAACCTCATTAAAATTTTGTTTTTAGGGGATACATACATGAATGTAGATTTAATATTTAAAATTGCAGCCATTGGCATTTTGGTATCCATTTTGAATGTTGTACTCACAAAGTCGGGTCGCGAAGAAATGGCTATGATGACTACATTAGCCGCTGTTGTAGTGGTTTTGTTAATGGTCGCAAAAGAAATTGTTAAACTTTTCGATACAGTTAAAGCCTTATTCGGTTTTTGAAAGGGATAAAAAACTTTATGGAAGCAGAGCTTGTTCGCATAGCGATATTAGGCATTATAGCGGCCATCTTTGTAGTAGTAATATCGGAAAAAAAGCCCGAGATGGGAATGTTGCTTGGGCTCGCCTTTGGAATAACAGCTCTGATGATAGCATTAGGAAAAGCCGGTACAATTGTTAAGGTTTTGGAAGATACGATTAAAAGTGCGGGGATTGACGCAAAGCTATTGGTACCTGTGTTGAAAATTACAGGAATGGCATATATAACACAGTTTTCGGTGGATGTATGTAAGGATGTGGGACAAAACTCAATAGCAGGAAAAGTTGAGACTGTCGGGAAAATTATGATGCTGCTGGTGGCAGTTCCTATTGTGACATCATTGATACAAATTATTTCCGGCATCATATAGGCGTAAAGCAACGAACAGACTGTGAGGGGATTATCTGTAATATTAAAGCTATGCAAGCATTCGGCTGTAGCTGTTATGATACGCATAAGCAAATATTAAACTATATATAAACATTTATCGCACAGTCTGAAGAAAAATAAGGAGAGAAATACGATGGGTTTTAAAAACCGAAATAAAGTACTATTAACATTTCTGATATTTCTTGCTGTGCTTTTTACATCAACGCCGGTAACAGCTTCTTTAAATGCAGAGAGCGAATCGTTAAAAAATATGGATATTATGGAGGAGAAACTGAACAACAGTGAGATAGAAGAAATAAAGGATGCAGTGGATAAAGCACTAAACAAATCACAAATATCGAAGGGTTACAGCTTAAGTTCAGAAGAAATTATTGAGGACGCTCTTAAAGGAAGGCCTGCAGATAGTTTGGAAGGGCTTCCGAAAGTGCTTCTTGCAATCCTTGGTAAAGAAATAAAAGTAAACATTGTTCTGGTTTTGCAGT
>CAZPIS010000183.1:0-4082 GCA_964586745.1 uncultured Ruminiclostridium sp. | reverse complement strand
GTTTTTACTATTTTTACTTCTTTTTCTATACCTTTTGCAACCAGCTCTTTCTCCAATATAGCCATAATTTCCGGAGATTTGGAAGCCGTGCACCCGGTACCATTACAAATCAATACATGTGATCTGTAAACCATAAATTACCCCCCCTTACCTTTCTGCCGCACCAATCGTAAACTCAGTGACGGGCTTTTGGTTGACGATATGTTCCGCTATAATTCTTCTGGCCTTTTCAGCATCCAATTTTACATAAGTGGTTTTTTCACCGTTAGCGTCAAAAATTTCAGCAACAGGCTCTAAACGACATATCCCGATACATCCGGTCATCGATACACTTACGTTTTGTATATTTCTCTTGCCCAACTCATCAATAAATGCACTCATAACCGGTTTAGCACCTGCTGCAATGCCACATGTGGCCATTCCGACTACTATTCTTACCTTATCGTCATTATCGCGTATTGACATTTCTTTTAAAGCCTTCTCACGAATAGCCTTCAATTCTTCAATTGACTTCATCCAGAACACCTCCATAAACTGATTTTATACCATCGACAATTGTATTTTGTATCCATTCAAGAACATTCAAATTTTCTAGTGAAACCCCACCTAAAAGATGCTTTAACTCATCTGTATCCAATATATAATCATTGTTTTGTGAAGAAAAATTAATAGTCCAGGAGATATTTGGATTAGCCATTATTAACATTTTAATAGTCTCCGGTATATCTCCTAATGGAATTCTGTCTATATGATTTACCATAAAGCTTGCTTGCAGTTCTGTTCCCTTACCAGGCTCTGATTTAATTTTTAGCTCTCCACCTGCCATGTTAACTGACTGCATTAAAAGCGGAATTCCAAGGCCGACATTTCTGGTGGTTCTACTTGTTTTGAAGGGGTCAGTCACTTTCCTGAGAAATTCTGAATCCATGCCCTTACCGTTATCCAGAATTTCTAATATAAGCATCTTAGGTTCACCTTTTACAATTAAGTTGATACTTATACGGTCGGCTCCTGCCACAATGGAATTTTGAGCAATGTCCATTATATGTAGTGATAAATCCTTCATATATTACACTGCTTCGGCTTCCATATCAAAATACTTCTGTAAAATTCCGGGAATATCATCTGCGGTAAGCCTTCCGTAAACATCCTCGTTTATCATAATAACCGGAGCTAACCCACAAGCGCCCACGCATCTGCATGCATCCAAGGAAAAAACTCCGTCAGGCGTTGATTGACCGCTCTTGATTTTCAGAATCTCCGAAATCTTGTCATAAATCTGCCCTGCACCTTTAACATAACAGGCTGTTCCCAAACAAACATTAATCTTATACTTTCCCTTGGGGTTTAATGAAAATTGAGTATAGAACGTAACAACGCCGTATACATCAGCCAAAGAAACATTTAGTCCCTTTGCAACCTTCTTCTGCACACTCATGGGAAGATACCCGTAAAGCTCCTGAGCTTCATGAAGTACAGGAATAAGGGCACCGCGGGTGTCTTTGTGCTTAGCGATTATTTTGTCTAACTCTTCTGACTTATTATCTGCTTTACAGCAACCGCAACTCATAGTGACAACCTCCTGAATCTTGTTTTATAGAAACCGTTTATTTTGTTAATAGCTTAACAAACCTTTGTTAATTGTATCACAATTCTTCTTATATTACAATGAAAATCCCCGGACAAAATAGTATTTTAATACCGAATTATGCCGAATTATTATATCTTTTATAGTGATTTTTTGAACGAATAGACAAGAAAAAAAGAGTTGGCATTTAATCCAACTCTCCGAAAAGCTTCTATTCAGTTTTAGACAAAGCTTCCGATAGATTTTCGTAGGCCTTGCGAATTCCTGTATTCGAATCATCCTGTAGCTTTCTTTCACCAATAACCAATCCGGTATATTTATCATTTACCATAATAAAATAACCATATTTATCATTAGTTGGTATAAGCTCTACCTCTACTGTTTTATCGGGCACTGCTTTTTTCATTGTATAGGTAAGGCGTATTGAGGCTTCACCCACGGGGACAGAATCCAAATCTATTTTATCCCCCATAATTCCGATAGCACCCTGATAATACTTTCTAAATAAATTTTCTTCCTCATCATTCTCAATCTTTCTCCCATTGAAATGGAATTCAGGTGTTGAGCCCTCTTCCTGGCTTTCGTTAATCAGAAGCACATCGATCCTTCCGTCTATCTCAATAACAAGCTTTTCAACATCATATATAAGAGGAATATAGGCAAACATTGAAACTAAGTCTTTCAGCGGCAAATCAATAAAATTAAGATCGGTGGCGTCTACTGTGAATACAATATTATTTCCCTCCATCATTCCGTAGTATTCAGACTCAGTATTAGCACCGAGCATTAAACGATATGTTTTATTATTCAGAGTAAAATCAAATACATATTTGGGAGAATCGAGACCATAAATTTTTAAGTCAGAAGGATTTTCCTCAACAAATTCTTTAACTCTGAATGAATTCAGCCAATTCAGAAACTTTGAAAGCTCAGTCATATTTGCATCCCGTTCAGGGACGGGACCGGTTATTCTCCAGTCAACTGAAGAAATACTTTTTTCGGCGCTAAATACCTTTTGACCGGCTCTGCTGAATATAAGACTCTTAAAACTTTCCGGTAAAATAGCTTCTGTTCCGTATATATTCTTGCTCATTACATCAAATTTTCCGTATCTTAGGGTTTCTCCCTTATAGGAATCTATAGTATATACCGCTGAGCTCTCTAAACTTCTGACATAATAGCTGTCCTGTTTCGGTGTTAAATTGCCTATTTCTATACTGACTTCCTTTCCCTCTGAAGAAACAAAGGTCGCTTCAATAGCATTGTCAAGCCCGTATATTGTCAAATCACCGGGATTTTCATCTATCAACCGCTTTGTCATGACAGTGGCTGCAGCCGAAACCATGTCTTCCACTAAGTCATTATCTACATCAAATGATGAATTTACCCACACCTTCTTCTTTTCAATTACCTTTTTCGTCGTTCCGTCATCATTTGTCTCCAGTGTCTCGACATCACGTTCTTCCTTTGTAAGAATTATTTCGCCTGCTTCACGCTTTAACACGATTTTTGATATATCTTCCTGTTCAATATCTATCAACTTAATTTCATCAGAAGAAGCAACATCTGTTGGCGATGGGGTTTCATTCCCATTACCAAGTTTATTCTGATTTCCGTTTAAAAAGATGAAAGCTACCAGAAAGATCACAAACACAGCAAATAAAATTATGATCTTCTTCCAATTCTTCATTATAGGTGCTTCCTCCTTATCCAGACAAATATACCGAGCCCTATTATTGCCAAAGGCAATAAGAAGCTAAGAACGATAAAAGCGATAAACTTGGTCGATGCAGAAAGGTTTACGGGCTCTGACATTAAGCTCTTCGACGGCACAATAATGGAATCAGTCATATTTTGCATCCAATTTAATGTGGACAAAATATATCGTACTCCATTATAACTTGTGCTTTGCATCCAATTATCAGTTATGAAAGCTGCATTTCCTATAAGAGCAATTTTACTTGGTTTTGCTCCTCCCTGGTTCTCTGACAAAGCTCCAAGAAGAAACGGACCTAATGCAGTATCTCCGTTAATACTTGTGCTCTGGGACTTATCTGATGTCATGAATAGCGGCTGAGTGGTAATCCATTGCTTAGCTGCCTGCTCAATAGATACACTTCGACAGTTTGGCATGTACATAAATAATGATTTCGGATCAAGATTGGTTGTAACATCGTTCTCATTTGGCTGTGGAATTATAATATTGAATTCATTCATATACCAGTTTTGATCACCTTCAAGAACAATGTCGTTGTTTAGAGCCAATGAATAGCGCTCAAATACCAAATCAAAATTAGGCATCTCTTGAGCTGTATTCTGAACATCCATCAGGAAAATAGCATCTCCGCCCTTCTCCATAAACGCAAGGAGATTTTCCAATTCCTTGGCTAAAAGATCAGTCTTCGGTGAAGCAAAGAAAATGGTGGCTGCATCATCAGGGATGGTGTTTGTCAGCAATACTTCTTTAATCTCATAATTATTAGCGGTTATTGTG
>CAZPIS010000182.1:2009-4132 GCA_964586745.1 uncultured Ruminiclostridium sp. | reverse complement strand
CGAGGATAATGTCAGATGTATTGATAACACATCTTTTACCGAGGAAGAGCTTAAAACAATAGACAGTATCGTATTTCAAGACTAACAATTAAGTACAAAAAAGGACTGTTTCTTCGGTCTAAACCGGTGAAACAGTCCTTTTGAATCTATTCAGTTTATTTACTCATTTATATCAATTTCTATATCCCTGTATTTTGAAAGCCCGGTTCCCGCCGGAATAAGCTTACCGATAATGATATTTTCCTTTAGGCCAATCAACGGATCGATTTTTCCCTTGATAGCAGCTTCGGTAAGAACTCTGGTGGTTTCCTGGAATGATGCAGCCGATAAGAATGATTCAGTGGCTAGGGATGCTTTGGTAATACCCAAGAGAGTACGTTTGCCCGTCGCAGGTCTCAAATCCTTTTCTTCGGCCAATTTGTTTTTCTCTTCGAATTCAAACATATCCACAAGGCTTCCGGGCAGCATATCAGTATCGCCGTACTCATCAATCTTAACCTTACGAAGCATTTGGCGAACAATAACCTCAATATGCTTATCATTAATATCAACGCCCTGAAGTCGGTAAACCTTTTGAACCTCCTGCAACAGATATCTCTGTACAGCCTGAATTCCCTTGATTTTCAAAATGTCATGAGGATTGATCGAACCTTCGGTAAGCTCGTCACCGGCTTCAATTTCTTCTCCATCCATAACCTTAATTGAAGATCCATAAGGTATTAGGTAGGTCTTGGCTTCACCAATCTCATTGTTGACAACCTCGATTTCCCTCTTCTTCTTGGAATCCTTAATATGGACCGTACCGGCTATCTCGGATACTATCGCCAAGCCCTTAGGCTTACGAGCCTCAAAAAGTTCTTCTACACGGGGAAGACCTTGTGTAATATCATCACCGGCAACACCACCGGTATGGAAGGTACGCATGGTAAGCTGAGTTCCCGGCTCACCTATAGACTGCGCAGCAATAAAGCCAACCGCTTCACCTGAATTACAATCCTCACCATTGGCTAGGTTAATACCATAGCATTTGGCACAAACTCCTACTCTGGAACGGCAGGTTAATACCGAACGTATCCTGGCCTTCTTATATCCGGCTTTTTCCACCTTTTCTGCGAGGTCTTCAGTTATGCGCTCATTTGCTTTTACAATAACCTCTCCGGTCTTTGTATCAAGAATATCTGCAGGAGAATAACGCCCTACAAGACGCTCTGCCAATCCTTCGATAGTTTTACCGCTGATTATGATAGGTGCAATGTCAATACCGTCTTCGGTGCCGCAATCATTTTCACGAATAATAACCTCTTGGGATACGTCAACCAAACGACGTGTAAGATATCCTGAGTCAGCAGTACGAAGCGCAGTATCTGCCAGACCTTTTCTGGCTCCGTGAGTTGATATAAAGTACTCCAAAACGTTAAGACCTTCACGGAAATTTGAACGAATAGGAATCTCAATGGTCTCACCGGATGTGTCCGACATAAGTCCACGCATACCACCTAATTGTCTAATCTGATTAATATTACCGCGGGCACCTGACTGGGACATCATGTAAACAGGATTAAAACGATCCAAAGAAGCTATTAACGCATTCTTAATATCCTCGGTTGTCTTGTTCCAAGCTGAGATAATTGCGTTCTTACGCTCTTCCTTGTTATACAAGCCGTTCTTATAATGTCTCTCAATTTCATCAACCTTTTTATCAGTTTCGTCTAGATACTTCTGCTTAACTTCAGGTATGGTCATATCGGTAATACCAATGGTAACAGCAGCCTTTGTTGAATACTTAAAGCCTAATGATTTTATTCTGTCAAGAACCTCTGCCGTCTTATTGGTGCCATTTATGCGAATGCATTTCTCAATAATTTTACCCAATTCCTTCTTACCGATTAAGAAATCTATTTCAAAATCAAACATGGTTTCAGGATTAGTTCTGTCCACATATCCCAAATTCTGAGGTATTGCTGTATTAAATATAATCTTACCGACAGTGGTCTCAACAAGTTTACTCGTTTCAACGCCGTCAAATACCTTTTTAATCCTAACCTTAATACGTGCATTCAGACTAATGTTTTTAGTCTGGTAAGCCATAATTGCCTCATCAGAATTACGGAAAAACTTACCTT
>CAZPIS010000182.1:0-1999 GCA_964586745.1 uncultured Ruminiclostridium sp. | reverse complement strand
TATAACACCATTGGTAACATTTCCATCCTTATCATATTCGGCTTTCTTCTCTATGGTAAGGTAATAGCTGCCTAATACCATGTCCTGGGTAGGAACAGTGACAGGCTTACCATCCTGAGGCTTTAAAAGATTATTGGCAGAAAGCATCAAAATACGAGCCTCAGCCTGAGCTTCAGCTGACAAAGGTACGTGTACAGCCATCTGGTCTCCGTCAAAGTCGGCATTGTATGCAGTACAAACCAGCGGATGGAGTTTAATGGCACGTCCCTCTACCAATACCGGCTCAAATGCCTGAATACCAAGTCTGTGCAAGGTAGGTGCACGATTCAAGAGAACAGGATGTCCTTTTATAACCTCTTCCAAGACGTCCCATACTTCAGTCTTAACTCTTTCAACCATACGCTTTGCGCTCTTAATATTATGGGCAAGGCCACCTTCAACAAGCTTCTTCATAACGAAGGGCTTGAACAGCTCTAACGCCATCTCCTTAGGAAGACCACATTGGTAAATCTTAAGTTCAGGACCGACAACAATAACCGAACGGCCCGAATAGTCAACGCGCTTACCTAAAAGATTTTGACGGAAACGGCCTTGCTTTCCCTTTAACATATCAGAAAGGGATTTCAACGGGCGGTTACCCGGACCTGTTACGGGACGACCACGACGACCATTATCAATAAGGGCGTCTACAGCTTCCTGCAACATACGCTTTTCATTTCTTACAATTATTTCAGGTGCCCCTAGATCCAACAACCTCTTAAGACGGTTATTACGATTTATAACTCTTCTGTAAAGATCGTTTAAGTCAGACGTTGCAAAACGTCCGCCGTCCAACTGAACCATAGGGCGAAGCTCCGGAGGAATAACAGGAACCACATCTAAAATCATCCATTCAGGATTATTTCCGGATTCACGGAAGGCTTCAACAACCTCAAGGCGCTTAATGGCACGAATTTTCTTTTGACCGCTTGCAGTTTCTACCTCTTCCCTCAGTTCTTTGGCATGAGTCTCAAGATCCATAGAAGAAAGTAGTTCCTTAACTGCTTCGGCACCCATACCGGCCCTGAAATTACTTCCGAACTTATCAATACTTTCACGGTATTCTTTCTCATTTAACACCTGTTTCTGAGAAAGGGGTGTACTTCCGGGGTCGATAACAACATAGGATGCAAAGTAAAGCACTTTTTCAAGAGCTCTGGGAGACATGTCAAGAAGAAGACCCATACGGCTTGGTATGCCCTTAAAATACCAGATGTGCGAAACAGGAGCAGCCAACTCAATATGGCCCATTCGCTCTCGGCGTACCTTTGAACGGGTTACCTCAACTCCGCATCTGTCACAGATTATCCCCTTATATCTAACACGCTTATACTTACCGCAATGACACTCCCAATCCCTTGTAGGACCAAAAATCCTTTCACAGAATAAACCGTCACGTTCGGGTTTTAAAGTCCTGTAGTTAATGGTTTCAGGCTTCTTTACCTCTCCTCTTGACCATTCACGGATTTTCTCCGGGGAGGCAAGACCTATTTTTATAGCATCAAAATTGTTTAATTCAAACATCGCCTGTCCACCTCTTATATTTCATCATCGTCAACAATATCTTCATCATCATCCAAACCGAGGATATCGCCGACACTTTCCTCATCGAGCTCTGTGCCTTCCGACAAATCACTGATATCAAGAGAATCAATCTCGAACTCATCGTCAATGACATTTTGTCCTTCTTCATCCTCAAGGTCTATATAGGACATGTTTTCATCTTCACGCCCTTCTATATTGACATCAAGTTCTTCCAGATCATCATAGATTGATTCTTTTATCTCAATCTCTTCACGTCGGTCACTGAACACTTTCACATCCAGCGCAAGACTTTGAAGCTCCTTCATAAGAACCTTGAATGATTCAGGGATACCGGGTTCGGGCACATTCTCACCCTTGACAATAGCTTCATAGGTTTTAACACGACCTACCACGTCATCGGATTTAACGGTCAGAA
>CAZPIS010000181.1:1210-4167 GCA_964586745.1 uncultured Ruminiclostridium sp. | reverse complement strand
CGGCAGAAGGCACCTCCTACCGCCTTGCCAAGCTTGACAGACAAAGATATCCTGATATTATTGCCGCAGGTGACGATGCACCTTACTATACAAATTCATCACAGCTTCCAGTAGGATTCACTGACGATATTTTTGAATGTATGGAGCTTCAGGATGAACTTCAATCACTCTATACCGGAGGGACGGTACAACATCTGTATCTCGGAGAGAGCATCAAAGAGATTGAGGTTTGTAAAAACCTTATAAAACGTATATTTGAACGCTATAAGATGCCTTATATCTCTATAACTCCAACCTTTTCAATATGTAATACTCACGGTTATATACAAGGCGAACATTTTGAATGTCCCACCTGTGGCGGAAAAACAGAAGTCTGGTCCAGAGTTGTTGGATATTTAAGACCTGTAGCGAATTACAACAGAGGAAAGAAAGAAGAATACTTTTTAAGAAAAAAATTCGTGCTTGATAATCAAGTCGGATAAAAGGATATATTATGAAAATTGCAGGATTACAAAAAAATTCAATGATAGATTATCCGGGGAATCTTTCAGCGGTTGTTTTTACACAGGGATGTAATATGAACTGCGGGTACTGTCATAATAGATGTCTGATAGGTGCAAATTCTAAAAATGAAATAATTGAGCAACATGCTGTGGTTGCTTTTCTTGAAAAGCGCCGCGGGCTTTTGGACAGCGTAGTTGTTTCAGGCGGAGAGCCAACGCTGCAAAAAGATCTTCCTGAATTTTTAGAGATTGTAAAAGGCATGGGTTATAAAACCAAACTTGATACAAATGGAACTAATCCGGAGTGCTTAAGCGTTCTTATTAAAAGCAAGCTGTTGGATTATGTTGCTATGGATATAAAGGCGCCCCTTTGTAAATACCGAAAGGTTTGTTGCTCGAAAGTGGACACCCAGAAGTTATCCGAAAGCATTAATATCCTAAAAGAGGATATGGTAAAATACGAATTTCGAACAACCTATACTCCTGAGCTCTGTGATGAAGATTTAAGGGATATTTCCGAAACTATTAAAGGGGCCCAAAGGTATGTGCTACAGCAATACAGGGAAGTGGATTCAGATGAGGGGAAATATACCGGATATGTCGAAAAACGAAATATACTGAAGAGTATTACACAAGAGCTTATAAAAAGCGTTGATGCATTACAATTCAGAGGTGAGTTTAGGTTTGTATAAACAAAATTCATATATTACATATTAACACAAAAAATACATAACTTAATTTAGTTATATTTATTGTTATCTGGTGCTACTATGTTTTTAGCGGGTATAATATGCCTTAAAAAAATGTTAAATGATGGGCTAATCCCTTATTGAATGGTGGATTATCCCGTCGTTGTTTATCTATACAAAACAAGATTTCAATCAAACAGATAAGATTTTAGTATTATGGTTACTATTGCTAATTAATAAATGTTTATTTTTTGAGGTGGTTATAAAATTGTATAAAGAATACATATTAAAAAATAATTTGACTGTTGTTTTTGAAACCTTAAATCATCTTAAATCGGTCTCTTTTGGAGTGTGGATTGGTTCAGGAGCAAGAAATGAAACACGAAAAATCAACGGGATTTCACATTTTATCGAACATATGGTGTTTAAAGGTACAAAAAAAAGAACGGCTAAGGATATAGCTTGTGAGATTGATAGGATTGGCGGAGAGATAAACGCTTTCACCGGGAAGGATTGCACTTGCTTCTACACTAAGACACTCTACAGCGATCTTGAAACCGCTGTAGACATTCTGTCCGACATGTTGTTAAATCCTGTGTTTAACCGGATTCATATAGAAACGGAAAAAAAGGTTGTAATGGAAGAAATCAGCATGTATGAAGATGACCCTGAAGAATTAGTACATGATCTTCTGACCGAAGAGATGTGGAATGGCGTTCCCTTAGGAAATCCTATTCTTGGTACGGTTGAGTCCTTGGAAAGCATAACAAGAGAAAATCTGCTCGAATATATGTCTTTGTTCTATGTGCCCGATAATTGTGTAATTTCAGTTGTTGGAAATTTTGAAGAAGAACAATTAATAGATGTTATAAACAAGTATTTTGGTGCCTGGAAGTCTATTGGTTACTGTAGCCTGTCAAATGAATGCCCATTATTTCAAACTCATTTTTTATTTAAGAATAAAGAAACGGAGCAGACACATTTATGTATAGGTTTTCGTGGCCTTCCAATGGGGGATGCTCGAATATATGCTCTTATGGTTCTTAATAATATTATAGGCGGAGGAATGAGTTCAAGACTGTTTCAAAATGTTAGGGAGGAGCTTGGCCTGGTATATTCAATATATTCATTTCCAACATCATTTAGAGACTGTGGTATGTTTACAATATATGCCGCGGCAAATCCCGACAAAGCTAATAATGTTATTAAATGTATAGGTATGGAGATTAAAAATCTGATTTCCCTTGGTATTAGCGAAAGTGAGCTGTTGCGTAGTAAGAATCAGTTGAAAGGTAATTATTGTTTAAGTTTGGATAGTACTTCCGGACGTATGACCTCTATTGGAAAGTCAAAAATTATAACAGGTCTGGTCACATACCCTGAAGAGGTATTGAAACAAATAGATAGCATTAAGATAGACGACGTTTTAGACCTTGTAAACTGGATATTTAAAGAGGGCGAGACCGGAGTAGTTATACTTGGTGACGAGTCTGTTTCACCGGAAGCTCTAGATTACCTTAAATTTTGAATAAAATATAGTATTAACAATGTATATAAAGCTTTTTAATAAATGGAATAGTGAAACTGCATTTTGTGTATTAAATAGCAATAAAGACAGTATATTTTGAATTTAACCTCCTGAAAATGGAGGTTTTTTTAACAGCAAACCGAACCCGGTTGATACACAACAAGACGGCGGACCTCATAAAATATATTATTAAGTGACCGGGTGGGAGGTTTGTTAAAATGCACAGGAGAAAATATG
>CAZPIS010000181.1:0-1200 GCA_964586745.1 uncultured Ruminiclostridium sp. | reverse complement strand
TGCAATAATAGGCGGAGATATGCGCAATATCTACCTGGCAGAGCTATTAAAGAAAGATTATCAGTATGTTGAGATATATGGTTTTGAAAAGAGTGGGAAACCTTGGGCGAGCAAAGATGTACCTTTGGATTTTATACTTGATGGAGCCAGAGTTATTGTAGGCGGTATTCCCCTTATTTCTGACAATGGTTTTATTTCCACTCCATTATCAAAAGAAAAAACAACCATTAATGAGGTCATTGAAAAGATTGGAGAAAAGTCTATTTTTATAGCGGGCAAAATACCGGACAATGTAAAAAAACAGTTAGAATTAAATAACATAAAGTATGTTGATATAGTTGAAAGAGAAGAATTGATGGTTTTAAATGCTGTTCCTACAGCCGAGGGTGCTATCCATATTCTGATAGGTGAACTCCCAATAACATTGATGGATAGCCGTATTCTGATAGTCGGATACGGAAGAATCGGTAAAATTCTGGCAAAGATGCTGCAGGGCTTTGGAGCCGAAGTATGGGCAGCGGCAAGAAAGTATTCTGATATTGCATGGATTGAGGCTCAGGGCCTTAAACCTGTTCCTATGCATCAATTAGCTCGTTATGTTTCAGATATGGATGCTATTGTGAACACAGCACCTTCACTTGTAATAACAAAAGAAATACTTGAAAAGACAAGAAGTGGCTGTTTATTTTTGGATTTGGCTTCAAATCCCGGTGGTATAGACTTTAAAGCAGCTGAAGAATTCGGTTTTAAGGTTATATGGTCCCTGGGATTGCCGGGGAAAATAGCACCCTTGACGGCCGGTGATATAATTCGCCGGACTATTTATAACATTATTGAGGAAGAGGGGGGTGTATACTAAATGAATGTTAACAACAAGAAAATAGGCGTTGCCATTACAGGTTCTTTTTGTACTATTCATGATGCAATAATTGAATTTGAGCGATTAGTATTTTTAGGAGCCGATATAACTCCTATTCTATCAAACAGTGTAGCTACTACTAATTCACGTTTTGGAAGAGCGGAGGATTTAAGAAAAAGAATTGAATTGATCACAGGCAAGGAATGTATTGAAACTATAGCCGAGGCTGAGCCGCTTGGCCCTAAAAAGCTTTTGGATTTAGTCTTGGTTGCACCATGTACGGGAAATACTTTAGGCAAGATTGCAAACGGCATAACCGATACTTCTGTTACTATGTGCGT
>CAZPIS010000180.1:868-4199 GCA_964586745.1 uncultured Ruminiclostridium sp. | reverse complement strand
GATCAGTTCTTCCCACCCCAAAAATTTGATTTTCCGGGTTTGGAAGACCATAAATGCTGAAAGGAAGGGCGAAAGTCCTTCCTTTATTCATTATAAAAACGATTTGTGGTAATTTATGCTGATTATCCCAGTATTTTTTGCTGTAGTTGTAAATATTGCATAAATATTAAACACAATGTAGAATAGAAGTATATATTTCAACAAATTAGGAAGGTACACAGGATAAATGCGTAAAGTGGTGGGAGTATTAGCACCAATAACAGTAATATTGGTTGCTTGGGCGCTGGCCGTCAAAGCCGAGTTTTCCGGAGAAGCTACCCAATCCCTAATAAAGGTTATTCCCTATGTAATAGCCTTATTAGCTATCTTTATGAGTGTCTGGTATCAAAATAGCAATTCATTCTATTTAGTATGCTTTGTTCTGGTTTCATTTATATTTATAAGTCTTTCTCAGGGGCATCCACCGATGCTGGTGGAAGCCGTAACAATGCTTAGCATACTATTTCCTATAAACGTTGTATGGCTTAGTTTTTCTAAGGAAAGAGGAGTTTTCAGCACCTATGGAAGGAACAAAGCTATAATTGTTTTAGCACAGCTTGTATGGGTTTTTATCAGTATTAAGATTAAATCCAATGTTCCTGTTACTCAAGATATGGGGCAGGTCTTTATAGGAATAAAGGTGCCTTCTGTGGCCTTGTATATTTTGGCTGTTGGCCTTCTTTTATCATGCTATATTTTAAAGGAACAATATATGAATATTATATATGTTGCTGTTCTTATAACCTCAATTATAACCTTTTACTTTTCAAACAGGGTTTTACTGGTTGCAATCTTTACCTCTGCAATTTTTGTTATTATGGTTATTGCGATGTTTGATGTATCGTACTCTCTGGCATTTTATGATACACTTACCGGAGTTCTATCAAGAAGGGCACTTGAGCAGGAACTTTTAAAGCTTGGAAATCGTAAATATGCTATTGCCATGGTAGATTTGGATTTTTTTAAGAAAATAAATGATAGTTATGGGCATGATATAGGGGATGAGGTTTTAAAAATGGTTGCATCCCTTCTTAATAAAGTCTTAAGCAAAGCAAAAGTATTTCGTTATGGCGGGGAAGAATTTGTTGTGCTTTTTACAGGAAGAAGCTATAATGATATAATGCCTCAATTAGAGCGATTTAGGAGGACAATTGAACACAGGCCGTTTATTGTAAGATCAGATAACAGACCAATTGAAAAACCCGATAAATCCTCTAAGCTTTCAAAAGGTAAGGGGAAGATTAACATAACGGTAAGTATAGGACTGGCTCAAAAAACAGATTTATTAAGAACATGTTATGATGTTATAAAAAAAGCTGATGAAGCGCTATATAAATCAAAAAATGGTGGTAGAAACTGTATAACGAGTTTTTAAAATTAGGAGGGTACTAATGGAAAACATTCTTCAGGACATCATCCAGAGTGAGGAGGAAGCCTTAAGAATAGAAAACGAGGCTAAGCAGGAAGCATTGATTATCGTATCGGATGCCAAAAAGAAAGCTGAAGGAATTATAGAAGGTGCCTTTACGCAGGGTGAGGAAATAGAGAAGGATTTACTGGATGATGCCAAAGATGAAGCTTTTGCTGAACGTGAACAAAGTATGGGTGTTCAACAAGAGGTTGGTGAAAGGATTAGATTAAAGTCAAGAGAAAAACTGGAGAGAGCTGTTGAATTGATAGTCGGAAAGGTTGTGAACAAGTCGTGGCAGTAGTAAAAATGAATAAAATTACTGTGCTGGGGCTTCAGGAAGAAAGGTCACAACTATTAAAGTCTTTGATGGAATTGGGTGTAATTGAAATCAGTCAGGAAGAACCAGGTGAAGATATTTCTGACAAAGCCCGGAATATTGATGTACAGTCTGAATTAGGGCAAATAGATTCCAAATTGGCGACCCTTTCAAGATCAATAGATATTCTTAACAGTCATGTGCCTGTTAAGAAGCCCATGTTCTCGGCCAGAAGGATTATTTCAGAAAATGATTATTACGATGTATTGAAAAATAGAGATAAAGTTATTGAAACAGCCGAAAGAATTATTGCATGTGAAGATAATCTAACAGCCCTTAAAGGTGATGAAATCAGGCTGACAGGCTTGGTCAATTCGTTAAAACCATGGCTTGATTTAGATATTCCTCTTGATATTACGGCTACCAAGTATGCTTTTTGCTATACAGGCAGTATTGCCGGTTCAGCTGATATTAATACAGTAAAAGAATCTCTTAACCGAGAATTTCCGGAGACGGAGATTTTGGTTTCACAAAGCGATTCTGATAGGCACTATATTGCTGTAATTGGTCTAAAAATTCAGGAAGCCGATATAATGAGTTTTCTCCGGAGTTGGAGCTGGAATCGAATTACTTTCAGGGATGTTTCGGGAACCGCAAAAGAAACCCTGGAAAAGCTAGATAAAAAATATAGTGATTTTGAAAAGGCCCGGGAGGAAAGTTTATCTCTTATAAAAGAGCTTGTTCAAAAAAGGCAAGAGCTGGAGATGGTTTCCGACAGCTTTAATATTGACAGAGTCGGAATTGAGGCAAAATCTCGTTTGGTGTCTACAGAGTTTGCCTTCTTAATGAAGGGCTGGCTTCCTGCCGAGCAAGCCGACAAAATTCGGGATTATCTAAACAGCCACTTTTTCTGTGCTATTGAGATTGAGACCCCTTCTGAGGATGAGGAATATCCTGTATTGTTGAAGAACGGCCCTATCGTAGAGGCTATTTCACCTGTTATTACTATGTACGGAGTTCCTTCAAGTAAGGAGATGGACCCGAGTTTTATTACTTTTCCTTTTTATATTTTCTTTTTTGGTCTGATGTTGGGAGATGGAGGATATGGTCTCTTAATTGCACTTGCTACCGGGTTTATTCTAAAAAAGTATCGTTTAGAGGATTCTACAAGAAGATTTATCAAGTTAGTATTTTTCTGTGGCCTTGCGACTATTCTTGCCGGCTTCCTCTTCGGTAGTTGGTTTGGTATAGCATCCCTTACAAAAACAGCCCTTTGGATTGTACCTACCGAAAAACCTGAACTTATGATGAGTTATACAATTCTTATTGGTATTATTCATATGTTTACGGGATTATTTATGAAGGCATTAAATATGATACGAAAAGGGCATATCCTTGATGCGGTATTTGATGTAGGTTTTGTATATATAATGTTTACAGGCTTTATACTATCACTGCTTCCATTTGCCCCGGGGATATCAGTACAGAGCACAAGCCCTATAGTACAGATTGGGTATAAGATGTTTATAGCAGGCATAGCATTGGTGCTTCTGACGAGAGGAAGA
>CAZPIS010000180.1:0-858 GCA_964586745.1 uncultured Ruminiclostridium sp. | reverse complement strand
CAAAAAATATATTAGGTAAAGTTTTTGGCGGGCTGCCAAAACTATATGATATTGTTTCATTCTTTAGCGATTGTCTTTCCTACACAAGAATACTTGCTTTGGGTCTTGCCTCTGCCATTATTGGAGATATAGTAAATACTCTTAGTATGCAGTTCGGTGGGAATATTGTTTTAAGAATTTTTGTAGTAACTTTAGTATTGTTATTTGGTCATTCCCTCAATTTTGCTTTAAATGCTTTGGGTGCATACGTCCATTCATGCAGACTTCAGTTTCTGGAATTTTTCGGGAAGTTTCTTGATGGTGGAGGAGAGGCCTTTAAACCTCTTAAGGCAAATACCAAATATGTAGTGGTTGAAACTAAATTATCTACGTTCCTTAAATCCGGGACAAAGTCCGGGATAGTATAAATTATTTAATTTTAGGAGGATTACTTAAATGAAATTCGCTGATTTATTTTTAAACCCTCAGGTCTATGCTATATTAGGTGCGGCTCTAGCGTTTTTAATTGCCGCTATGGGATCGTCAAAAGCCTGTGGTATTGCCGGGCAGGCTGCCGCCGGAGTAGTTGCTGAAGAACCCAGTAGATTTAGCTCTACCATGATTCTGCAAGCACTTCCCGCTACACAGGCCATATATGGATTTGTAATAGCATTTATGATTATCGGTAAAATAAGTGAAGGGCTTACACTAGCTCAGGGACTTTCTCTTCTCGCAACAGGTCTTCCTGTTGGAATAGTTGGATTTATTTCAGCTGTTTATCAGGGCAAGGTTGCTACCTCAGGTATTCATTTGATTGCAAAGCGTCCGGAAGCTCTTGGTAATGCTATTATCTACGCATTGATGGTGGAGATGTTCGCT
>CAZPIS010000179.1:0-4243 GCA_964586745.1 uncultured Ruminiclostridium sp. | reverse complement strand
AACAATATATGCTTTCCGGTAATATCATAATCAATATCCTTAAGAATTCTCACAACCCCTGATGATACTGTCGAGTTTCCGTAGCTGCTCACTGAAATAAAATCAATACTTACATCAATACTTATGGCTCTGCAAAGATCTGACAAAAATATAAATCCGCCCTTTAGAACTCCAACCAGCAAAAGGTCTTTCCCCTCGTAATCCTTGGAAATTCTTTCTGCAAGCTCTTGTGTCCTTGCTTTGAGTTCTTCTCTTGGTACCAGTACACTTATTTTAGGCATTATTTTCCCCTCCGTCTTTTATATAACTCCACGAAAGCATTAATACATTTTTAGTATCGTTTCGTGCCCGATAGTCTTCTGAAGTTCTCATCCCCACAACCCATATTATTTTATTGCCTTGAGCTACCAAGGGCATAATACATCTTTTTTCATTGGGAACCTTCCGGTCAATAAAAAACTCTTTAAGCTTTTTTTCTCCTTTGGATCTGTACGGTCTTATTCTGTCCCCCTCTAAACGGCTTCTTACAACTATTTCCCCGTCCAGCTTATCTAAGTCAAAAAACTGAATCAGGGATGTTTCATTAATGTAATCAAAATCCCCTAATTGTGCTAAATTTCCGTCCCTGAATGCTTTAGCCTCTAAGGTAGCATTAAGCTCGTTTATTTGTATAAAACCTTCTCTTTCAAAATGATATAAATATGGCTTATCATATCTTTTACCCGCTTTTTGAAAAATTAATCTATCGTAGGAAAGAATAACCTCTATTCCGTTTTTTAGTTCCACTTTTTTACCTGTACGATTATTTTTGCACAAGGTAATTATTTGGTCAACATGGACCGATTCAAGATTCTTACGACTGTTGTTTATTCTTTCCCATGCCAGCCTGATTATCCTCTTTGCAATAGCATTTGATAAGGTTCTTAATCCGGCTGCCGAAAGCTCCACATTATCATTTTCCGTTAAAACAACAGCATTATAAGCCCTTTTTGACTCCTGTTCAATAAAATTCCTATCCTCAGAGATCAGGGTTGAAAGCCTGTAAAACTGATTAACAGGATCAACCTCAAACAGCTTTTTAATTTCCGGAAACAACTCATTTCTTACACGATTACGGGTATATTTCGAAGATATATTACTGCTGTCGGTACAGTAATTGATATTTTTATCTTCAAGATATTTTAAGATTTGGCTGCGTGAAATATTCAAGAGAGGACGAATAACTTTCCCCTGTATCATTGACATACCGCATAAACCATCCAGCCCGGCTCCTCTTAAAATATTAAGCATGACCGTTTCAGCCTGATCATCCCGATTATGTGCCACGGCAATATAATCGGAACCGGTGTTTTTCAATGCCTTTTCAAAAATTTTATACCTAGCCTCACGACCTGCTTCCTCCTCGGAAATCCCGAGTTTCTTGCTTAACGCCTTTATATCAACAAAACAAACCTTTATTGGTATGCCCCAGTTTTTGCATAACTCTATTACATGAGACTGATCATAATCAGCCTCATGGCCTCTTAATCCATGATTAACATGAACAACAAAGAGCTTCAAATCAAATTCATTTTCTAATTCCAGGAAAACCTTAAGAAGGCAGACAGAATCGGCCCCCCCTGATACACCTACAATAATTTTATTGCCCGTTTCAAGCAGATTGTGCTCTAGAATATTATTTTTTACCTGTTCTATAAAACTCTTATTATCCATTATCCTTACCTGGCAGAATTATGGACCTGTTCATCATACAAGCGATTGCCGAATTTTGTAAATTCAGGCATCCACGCCAATTCCACCGTCCCGGTAGAACCATTTCTATGCTTGGCTATGATTACTTCAACAATATTTCTTTTTTCGGTTTCGTCGTTGTAATAATCATCCCTGTATAAAAACATTACCATATCGGCATCCTGCTCAATGGCACCCGACTCTCTCATGTCGCTTAGTATCGGACGATGGTCAGTTCGCTGCTCGGGGGCTCTGCTTAATTGGGATAAAGCAATAATAGGCACATTGAGCTCCTTAGCCATGATTTTCAGAGAACGGGAAATTTCGGAGATCTCCTGCTGACGATTATCACTCTTTTTCCTTCCCTCCATAAGCTGCAAATAGTCAATTACTACAAGACCCAAACCTTTTTCCAGCTTCAGCTTTCTGAGTTTTGACATCATTTCCATAGTATTTGTACTGGCGTTATCGTCTATGTATATGGGAGACTTGGCTAAAGGCCCCAGCGTATAACCAATCTTTTTCCAGTCCTCTGTTTCCAGTCTTCCGGTCCTCATTTTTTCCAGCTCAACCATGGACTCCAGGGCTAAAATCCTGTTAACCAACTGGGTTCTGGACATTTCCAAGCTAAATATCGCAACGGGAAAATTACGCAAAGCGGCATTTACTGCCACATTTAAAACAAATGAGGTTTTACCCATTGCAGGCCGAGCAGCAACCAATATAAGGTCGGAGTTTTGAAAGCCCGACGTTTTTCTGTCCAAATCAATAAATCCACTTGGAACACCGGTTAAATCACCCTTGTTCATACAGAGTTCTTCAAGCTGGGTAAAGGTTTTGTCCAATAACGAATTAATGGCTTCAAGACCCGTCCGGTTTAACCCCTGAGCCAAATCGAAAACCGATTTTTCGGCTTGATTAAGTACCTCCAAGCCTTCCAGTGCACCTTCATAGCCCATGTCCATTATTTTGCCGGAATTTTCAATAAGACTTCTCAATAAAGCCTTATCCTCAATTATTGAAACATAGTGAGCCACATTGGTCGTAGTGACAACTGAATTTGCCAGATGGGCAATATAATCCATATCTCCGACCTTTTCAAGGGTTCCCCTTCGTGTCAGGACATCTGATACCGTAACTATATCAACAGGCATACTTTCTTCATAAAGAGAAAGAATTGCCTCAAATAATTCCTTGTGCTTCTCCAAATAAAAGCAATCGGCTCTTAGCCTGCCGCTTACTTCAGACAGCGCATTCCTGTCAATGAGAAGTGCGCCTAGAATAGCTTGCTCCGCCTCCACATGATGGGGAGGTATCCTTGATAACTCGTCCATTATATTACCCCCGGATTATTAAGCGCCCTGGTCATCCTCAACCATAACTTTTATCTTGGTTGAAACTCCTGCATAGAGCTTAATTTCAACCTCAGTTTCCCCCAAGGCTTTTATTGCTTCCGGGAGATTAAGCATTTTTTTATCTATTGCTATTTTGTGTTGTGCCTTTAATTGATCAACAATATCCTTGCCTGTTATAGAACCAAACAGCTTACCATTAGCCCCTGCCTTGGATTTTACCTTTACAGTAATACCGGACATCTTCGCGGCCAAGGCTTTAGCATCAGAAAGCTCGTTTTCCTTCCTGTGCTTTTCGGCATCATTCTTTGCTTTCGCTTCGTTAAGAGCTGCAGGTGTTGCCTCTGCTACTAGACCTTTCGGAATAAGGAAGTTCCTGGCATATCCATCGTTAACCTCTACTACTTTATCCTTTTTCCCCAGTGTCTTGATATCCTGCTTTAGAATTACTTTCATGGTGCAACCTCCATAATATATTGATTTTCGTGATATGTCGGCTGCCCATAGATTTTAAGATGCATCCCCCGTTTGTGGGATATTGCTTCGGATACGGGACAAAGCAGACAAATCTCCGAAATATTTTTCTGTTTCATGCTCTTGCAAAAGACCTAAACGTATCTTTGATGATATCTGTCTCTCCATCGTCGGATAATCGATGCCCAGCCTTCTTGAAAGCAGATAGCTGATTATTATGGTGTCCGACAATGTGTCAAGGGCTACTTCTCTTATATTTTCACAGGTTTCAGATGCCATTTCGTTATAAAGCTGTGAAACCGCAAGAAGCAGGTCACCCTTTAGACTCTCAATGAGCCTGATATTTTTTGTAATATCAATTCCTTTATTATTCATTTTATCACTTCCACCCCTACTTGTCAGAAACAATTATAACATTATAGGGCGCGCAAGTTCTAATTTCCCATGTCCGATTATGAGGAAAGTATCCTATGCATGAACATTTAGTTATCACTCCGGTGGTATTGAAATACAGCCTATAGATATTAATCTATAGGCTGTTAGTTTAATTAATCAGTTGTATATGGTAATAATGCAATGTGTCTGGCTCTCTTGATAGCTACTGTCAATTGACGCTGATGCTTTGCACAGCATCCGGAAATTCTTCTGGGAAGAATCTTTCCCTTTTCCGACAGGAACTTCCTGAT
>CAZPIS010000178.1:0-4249 GCA_964586745.1 uncultured Ruminiclostridium sp. | reverse complement strand
TGGTAGAACAGGCCTATAAGTTTAAGGGTAAGCTTGTTGATGTGGTTGTGGTCAGCGTTCTTCAAACGTCTGCCGGACGTATGGTTTTTGGAAAATTCAAAAATGTACATCTTTCATTGGTAAATTAGATTGATTGTTTTGTCAGAAGGTGATTATATGCCTGAAGTTAATAATATGACCGAAATAGAATTTTCGGGTAAGAAAAAAGGCGCCGTAGGCGCCATTATTGTGGCTGCGGGAAAGGGAAGCCGTATGGGGCTTGGTTACAACAAGGTTTTGGCAAACTTGAGAGATAGGCCGGTTATTGAGTGGACTATCCGAAAATTTGTATTTTCTGAGCTAATTGATTTTTTGCTTTTGGTAATCAACCCCGAGGACAAAGAAGCTTTGACGAAAATTTGTGAGCCTTATTTTAATAGGGTTAAGTTTATTATGGTAAATGGGGGAGATAGCCGGCAGGATTCGGTATATAAAGGCCTTGAGGCTCTTCCGGAATCTGTGGATATTGTACTTATCCATGATGGTGCAAGGCCTTTCGTGAATCGTGATATTATTAGAAACAGCATAAATGAAGCCGGGGAGCTTGGTGCGGCATGTGCCGGTTTACCCGCTAAAGATACTATAAAGATTGTTGATAATGAAAGGACCGTTAAGTCGACTCCCGAAAGAATATTGTTGTGGCATGCGCAAACACCGCAGTCGTTTAAGAAGAACATTATAATAAAGGCACATCAAAATGCCCGAGAAAAAGGTATAATTGGTACCGATGATGCAGAGTTGGCAGAGTTGGCAGGTTTTAAGGTCACGATGTTTGAGGGAAGCAGTAGGAATATTAAACTCACCACGGCAGAGGACCTTATTTTGGGAGAATATTTTTTCGGTCTTTCTAAAATAGAGTTTTGAAACTTTAATAAAATAATAACTATCTGAAGGTTAAAGGTATAATAGTTAAAAATGCGAGCAAAAAGATCAAAAAGGCTGCCCATAATTTCAAGGCAGCCGTTTTTCATCAAAAAATAAATTTATAATGACTTTTTTAACTCAGAGTAACATTCGCCACAAACGTTTTTCCCTCTGTAAACCGTAATATCCTTTGCATTATCGCAAAAAATACAAGCTGGTTCATATTTTTTTAAAACTATGGCGCTTTCATCAGAATAAAATTCCAGTCCATCTCCGATAGCTATATCCAGAACTCTTCTTAGTTCAATAGGTATAACTATTCTGCCTAGTTGATCAAGACTTCGTATCATTCCTGTAGCTTTCATATTCAATTTCCCCCCAATATTATATATAAGTGAATTCTAAATTTTTTATCGGCTTATGTCAAGTTTCACAATAAATTTTATCAATGGTATAACATTTAATATTATGTAAAAAATTTTAATTTTTTATTATAATATCAAATTGTTCTAATTTCTACAATGGGAGATATGTCCTATAATGTTAGGGTCTAATGGGGTAAAGTCGCCGGAGAAATTATCATAGAAGTATTATGCCGTTTTCTTTACAACATTTTTGCATTTGTTCAGGCCATATGGATGCTTGCACTTCACCTACATGAGCCTTTCCCAAAAGAAACATGCAAATACGGGATTGGCCAAGACCTCCGCCTAGCGTGTAAGGAAGCCTTTTGTTGAGAATATCACTGTGAAAGGGGAAGCGGCTTCTATTCTCACACCCGGCCTTTATAAGCTGAGAACGTAAAGAATCCTCATCCACGCGAATACCCATGGACGATACCTCGAAGGCAGTGTCAAGTACAGGATAATAAAAAAGAATATCACAATTAAGGCTCCAGTCATCATAGTCGGGAGCTCTCCCGTCGTGAGATTTTCCGGATTTAAGCTTATCTCCTATCTGCATCAGACAGGTTGATCCGTTGGCCTTAGTAAAGGCATATTCCCGTTCCTTTGGGGTATAATCGGGATAAAGGTCTTCCAACTCTTGAGTTGTGATGAAAGTAATTTTATCTGATAGATACCGGGGTAAAGAAGGGTATTCTCTAATTATATAGTCTTCTGTGAGCTTAAAAATCTTATATATTCTTTCCACTGCATCTTTTAAGGTTTCTATTTTGCGTTCTTCCTTGGAAATAATCAGTTCCCAGTCCCATTGATCCACATAAATAGAATGAAGATTATCAGGTTCTTCGTCCCGGCGTATAGCATTCATATCTGTATAAAGGCCCTCTCCGTGAGAAAAGCCGTAACGGCCTAAGGCCATTCTTTTCCATTTGGCAAGGGATTGAACAACCTCAACCACTGTTTCATCAATATTTTTTGCGTCAAAGGAAACAGGTCTTTCGACTCCGTTAAGATTATCATTTAAGCCTGATTCGGGTTTTACAAAAAGAGGAGCAGAAACACGGGTAAGATTTAACTCCGAAGCCAAAGCATCCTCAAAAAAATCTTTGATTTTTTTAATAGCGATTTCAGTATTTTTAAGATTTAAAGAAGTTTTGTAATTTTCAGGTATTTTGCAGGAATAAGTACTCATAATCTGCACTCACTTTCATGTTGACCTATATTTCAATAATGGGCTTGCCTGTCAGTTAATGTTTTCAGTACGCAACACTGGCAAAAATCCCAGATTGCGTTAAGTAGTAAAGGCTCTTATTATAGTATTATAAAAGAACCCAATGCAAAAGTATAGACGGTAATTATTATTTTAACAATATTCATATTTAGTAAAATGAAATAAATGCATTTGATAATTGCATTTGTTGTCAGGCTCCTATTACCCACATCCTATTACCCAAGGGTTTGACCACCTTAGAATTTTATGTTAAAATAATTAAGCTTAAACACTGCGAATATTTTACCTGATTGTCGCATATATTTTTCTAGCATCGCTATATGGTGCTGCATCTCTAAGAAGTATTCGATTTAATAAGCGCTTAATCTTTGTAATTAAAGAGCGGGAGAACCAATTTTTGGGGTGAATCCGGTTATACCGGTAGGGTTAAACTCTTTCGATCCGAACCCGTCAGCTAATCTCGTAAGCGTTGGAGGAGAGGGTGGTTATTATGCTATAACGTCATAAAATTACGTATCCAATAATTTTTGTAAAACGAGATTGGAGGAAGGTTTTATGACCAATGTATGTCTAATTGGCCTTGGCAGAACAGGTATGGAAATAGCGAGGCTTATCCTTGAACAACGGGATATGAAGCTTGTAGGTGTTATTTGTTCTGATTTTTCAAGTAAGGCCGGAAAAGATATCGGCGAAATTTTAGGGTTTCCCGATACAGGAGTGAAGATTTATGCTTCAAATCAACTCAATTATGTTCTTGAAAAGCTTAAACCTGATGTTTTTGTTGATTTTTCCAATTATAAAGCGACAATGAATTATGTGGCAAGTATTTCTGAAAAAAAAGCTGCTTTGGTTATTGGTACGACCGGCTTTTCTAAAACTGATATTTTACGTATGAAGGTTCTGACAAAAAAGCATGGCTCGGGCATTCTTCTTGCACCTAATATAACAGTGGGTGTAAATGTGATGATGCTTTTATCCAATATAGCAGCACGTATTTTAAGTGATTATGATTTTGAAATAAGTGAGGCTCATCACAAGCATAAAAAAGATTCGCCCTCGGGGACGGCTTTAAAAATCGCAGATCAAATTGAAGAAGGGCTGCAGTCTTGTGGTGTGAAAACCAACGAATCGATTCCCATTCACGCCGTCAGAGCCGGTGGAATAGTGGGAAGACATGAGCTCATGATTGCAGGAGAAAATGATAAAATAGAGATTGTCCACGAATCCTTTAACCGAAAAGCTTTTGCTGACGGGGCTTTAAAAGGGATACGCTTTATTAAAGGTAAAAAGGGCTTCTTTGGAATGCAGGATGTGTTAGACTTGGAAAGAGTCTTAGCCTCATATTTTGACAAACGAAAAATTACCATTGCAAATTCCAGTAGCTGATAAATTAAAAGTGTCGGTCTCAGAATGGCACATTCCATTTTGAGACTGACGCTTTTATTCATTTAAAGCTTATAGAGATACCATTTATAGCTGTTAATCTCGTATTTCATTTCAAAAATTCGCTCAACCCCGTCTATAATACTTTGAGCGGTAAATACCAGCATTAGATTTCCTGCAAGCTTTTCTGTCTTTCGCTCCAATATACGGTCTATCCGAATAATTTTGGGCTCCTGTCCATCCTCATACCACCGAAATTTAATAGGAGTAATGGCACCTTCACAGGTGCTAAGACAAATCATATCTACACTTTTCATTAATATTTTCA
>CAZPIS010000177.1:0-4302 GCA_964586745.1 uncultured Ruminiclostridium sp. | reverse complement strand
AAAAACAATAATACCCATATGTTCACACGGGTATTATTTGTATTAAAAGCACTTTATTATGTACTTAAACAAATTATCTTTGAATTATAATGGACATCCTGACGCCTTCACCATTCATATTATCGGCTTCTAATTTACACTTTAAATAATTAAGTTTTTGTAAGTTATCTATGTACTTGTTGTCTGACTTGAGTTCTTCCAAGTCAGTAACAACATCGCCGGTAATATCAATATGTACATTGTTATTATCTTCATATGCAACTACCTCAATACTGCCGATGCGTTTATTACTATCATCTTCTCTTTTGCTGTAAGCCTTCTCAAGAAGAAGCCATATTAAATCTCCAAGAGGAAGGGCAATTCTGTCAGCAATATCCTTATCTACCTCAATATTCTCTCCAAGCGTAGAAAACATAACCTCCAGATGATTTTCCTCAATAATAGAACACACCAATCTGGTAAGCTTTTGGAACGCATGCAGTAAGGTTACCATACGCAATTCTTTAAGGATATTCTGTATATCTGTAATCAAATGGTACGCTTTTGTAGACTCAATAGTCAGTGCATCATTGCTTCCGAAACGAAGAACAGCTTCATCCTTCACTGAATCATATAAAGTACTGACATTTTGTATTATTTCAATAATCTGGTCTAATCTCTCCAATGGGATTCTCACATATTGATCTACAGTACCCGTATTACGGATTTTTTGCATACGAATAGCTTTTATTATGTCAGAAGCATCAACCTTTTTTTCTCTCAGCACAATCTCGCCAAACTTCATTTTATTGTTGTTGCTATTTTGCTTTTTAAGAATGTCCTCAACTTCAGATTGAGCTAATGCTCCTTCTTGAACTAATATTTCTCCTATACGGGATTCCTTTGCCATAGGCTGACGTACCTCTATAAGTATATCATCTTTGCTGTTTAGAAGATTCTTTAAGTGGCGGCCAACTTCTCCAAAAAGCTTGCTGTCATCAATTGTTTCAGAATTATTGCTTATCTTTTTTATAAATTTAACAGAATCCAGAATCATATTAATTACAGCTTTTGATATTATCGGACTGTATTTTCTGACTGCCTCCAGTAACTCTTCAGTTGCCATGGCAATTTTTGTACCGGTAGCATTATTCAAAAGCCCCGAAAGGCCTCTGATGGTATGGAAACTGCAATAAATAGAATTAAGGCTATCCTTATTACCGGGATCCATTTCTAAATTAACAAGTTCTAACTCAATGTCATCTAAAATCTCCAGAATCTCTCCCAGAAAATCTTCCATATAGCTTTTGCTGATTTCTGCAAGTCCCGGTATCGCTAGGGCTATATCATTATCATTCTTTTTCTCCATCAAGATTCCTCCCCTTCAAAAACTAAATTTTATATAAATTCTATTAATTCAACAATAATTGCATCAGCTAAATCCATTCCTTTTTTTGTTAATTTTACCACACTACAGTCACGTTCTACAAGTTCTTGTAATATAAGTTGCTCAAGCTTCTTTTTATTCTTTTCCTCCAAATCAATACCGAACTCTTTTGAAAGCTTAGCAAAATTAATTCCTTCATTAAGGCGAAGTCCTAAAAAAATACTTTCTTCAAGTTCAGCCTTCTTCGTGAGATAACTGTCTTCCGATAAAATCTGATTCCTTCTTTCAACCCCTTTTATGTATGCACGAACGTCAGATATATTTGAATAACGTCTTTTATTATAATGCGAATGAGCACCTGCGCCAACTCCCAGATATTCTCCCCTTCTCCAATAATTCATATTATGTCTGCACTCTAAATGAGGTTTCGCAAAATTTGATATTTCATATTGGTATAACCCAGCTGCATTTAAGTTATCAACGGCATAATGATACATTTCTCTGTCAAGCTCATCTTCAGCCTCTTTAATAATTCCCTTTTTCTTCATCTGTCCAAAAACAGTACTGTCTTCAATAAGTAAGCTATAACATGAAATATGAGTTAGATTCAATAAAAGGATCCGGTTAATAGTATCCTGCCATTGTATAAAAGTCTGATTTGGGACACCAAATATTATATCGGCATTTATATTCTCAAATCCATGTTTTTGTGCGAGTTCTACAGAAAATAAAAAATCTTCACAGGTATGAATCCTGCCGAGTTCTTTTAGAAGATTATCCTGAAAAGCCTGTAAACCTATACTGAGGCGGTTCAGCCCAAGTTTCTTATATATTCTGAGCTTTTCGTCGGAGAGAGTGCCGGGATTTGCTTCAATGGTGCTTTCACAATCCGGCGAAACCTTATAATATGAATACACGATATTCAATATCCTGGATATATACACCGCCGGAATAAGAGACGGAGTTCCGCCTCCGATAAAAATAGACGATATATTTGGGTTTTGGTATTCCTCTGCCTTAATTATTAGCTCCGATACCAGTGCGTCAATATACGCTTCCCAATAATCCTCCATCCCCGAATAGGATGGAAAATCACAGTAATAGCACTTCTGTTTACAGAAAGGAATATGAATATAGAGGCCGATTTGCTTTTGATTCATGTATTAAACCTTTCAGTATGTTGACAGGTATTGGCGCCAGTAGAGTGAGTAAAAGACTTCTCGGCCGGGCATGGCATAGCGAACACATTTTTATGTGTCCAGCTTTAGGACGCTCATAAATGCCTCCTGCGGCACTTCAACATTACCGACCTGACGCATACGTTTTTTGCCTTCCTTCTGCTTTTCCAACAGCTTTCTCTTTCGGGATATGTCTCCCCCATAACACTTAGAAAGAACATCTTTTCTAAATGCTTTAACCGTTTCCCTTGCTATTATCTTATTTCCGATACATGCTTGTATTGGAATCTCAAACATTTGTCTCGGAATAGTATCCTTTAATTTTTCAGCCATTCTCCTGCCTCTGGTGTATGCCTTTTCGGCATGTATAATAAAAGATAGTGCATCAACAATCTCATTATTCATCTTAATATCAAGCTTAACAAGATTTGATTCCTTATAGCCTTTTAGCTCGTAATCTAAGGATGCATAACCTTTAGTGCGAGATTTCAATGCATCGAAGAAATCATAAATGATCTCATTAAGCGGCATCTCGTATTTTAAAATGGTTCTGGTTGCCTCCAGATACTCCATTCCCAAATATACCCCCCTGCGCTCTTGGCAAAGCTCCATAATATTGCCTACATACTCAGTAGGTGACATTATGGTAACATTTACTATCGGCTCTTCCATGCTTTCAATCACTGTTACATCCGGCATATTTGTTGGGTTATCGAGTTCAATAACTTCTCCGTTGGTTTTGTTTATTTTATAGATTACACTGGGTGCCGTTGTGATGAGATCAAGATTATACTCACGTTCCAGCCGCTCCTGAATAATCTCCATGTGAAGCAATCCAAGAAAACCACAGCGGAAGCCAAAGCCTAAAGCCTTTGAAGTTTCAGGTTCAAACATTAATGAAGCATCATTTAGCTGAAGCTTTTCAAGAGAGTCCCGAAGGTCCCCGTATTTGGAACCGTCTATGGGATATATGCCGCAGAACACCATGGGAATAGCTTTTTTGTATCCCGGTAACGGCTCTTTAGCTGGGTTTGATGCGATAGTGATAGTATCACCTACGCGACAATCCTTGACATTTTTAATGCTTCCACATATAAAACCAACCTCACCAACGAGCAGCTCTTCACTGGGAATAAGTCCTCCGGCTCTTAAATATCCTATTTCAGTTATTAAAAATTCCTTCCCTGTATGCATCATACGAATAGTGTCGCCTAGAACCGCTTTTCCCTCCATAACCCTAACATAGGCAACAACACCTTTATACGTATCATAATAGGAGTCAAAGACTAAAGCTCTTAAGGGATTATCTTCATTACCATTCGGCGGTGGAATTTTCTCAACTATTTTTTCTAAAACGCTATCAATATTTATACCGTTTTTCGCTGATATTTGAGGCGCTCCCTGGGCTTCTATGCCGATTACATCTTCTATTTCCTGAATTATCTCATCAGGTCTGGCGCCAGGAAGATCAATCTTGTTAATAACAGGCATAATCTCAATATTGTGTTCAATAGCAAGATATACATTAGCCAAAGTCTGAGCTTCAATACCTTGTGAAGCGTCAACCACCAACACTGCGCCTTCACATGCAGCAATGCTTCTGGAAACCTCATAATTAAAGTCCACATGACCGGGAGTATCAATAAGGTTCAGTATATACTCCACACCGTCTTGAGCTTTATAAACCATTCTGACCGCCTGCGCTTTAATGGTTATCCCACGCTCTCTCTCAATATCCATGTTGTCAAGAACCTGCTC
>CAZPIS010000176.1:0-4312 GCA_964586745.1 uncultured Ruminiclostridium sp. | reverse complement strand
TCTTTTAGTAAGCTGTTCTTTAGATGATGGGTTGATTAATTCAGACAAAAAGGATAATATATTAAAGTATGCAAACATGCATAGTACCTTTGATATAACCGAGAAAATGTCAAGAATAGAAAAGGTGCGAAGTAATATGAAGCGCAATATGAACTATCAGCTTGCTGTTGACATTATAACAATGGATGTGTAGCTTTAAAGGATTCTCAAAAGGGAAGTTTAAATTATACATTAGTGTTTATTTGAAAGAAACGCCCGGATTCTACGGGAGCTTAAACCTTTTAATTCCGAGGAAAGGAATGGTCATTAAATGATAAATGTTGTGGGGGTTCGATTCAGAACCGCAGGTAAAATATATTATTTTGATCCTTGTGATCTTTTACTAAAGAAAGATGATATGGTTATTGTAGAAACAGCCAGAGGAATTGAATGCGGCGCAGTGGTCGTGGCTAATCAAGAGGTTGTTGATGAAGAAGTCGTAGCACCATTGAAAAACGTTATAAGAAAGGCTGATGCTGAAGACTTAAAACAGGTTGAGGAGAATAAGAAAAAAGAAGCCGAGGCATTTAGTATATGCCTGGATAAGATTAAAAAGCATGAGCTTGACATGAAGCTGATAGATGTAGAATATACTTTTGACAATAATAAAGTTCTGTTCTATTTTACCGCCGACGGCCGTGTGGATTTCAGAGAACTGGTAAAGGATTTAGCTTCAGTTTTTCGTACGAGAATAGAGCTTCGGCAGATTGGTGTCAGGGATGAAGCTAAAATGCTTGGCGGGATAGGTGCTTGTGGCAGATCATTATGCTGCAGTTCTCATTTAGCCGAATTTCACCCGGTTTCAATAAAAATGGCTAAGGAACAATCATTATCCTTAAACCCAACGAAGATATCAGGTACTTGCGGAAGACTTATGTGCTGTTTAAAGTATGAACAGGATACGTATGAATATTTGCTGAAAAAAACGCCTAAGACTGAAGCCATAGTTCAGACACCAAACGGTCAGGGCGTTGTGGTACAGGTAAATCTTCTGAAGGGAATGGTTCGGGTTAAGCTTGATACTGAGCAGAGTACGGATATTGTTGATTACTCTGTTAAAGATGTTCGTGTAGTTAAGGATGCTGAAAAGAAAGCCGACCAGGAAGATAAGGTACTTGAAGAGTTGAAAGTGCTGGAAGACTAATGACCTAATCAGTACATTGTTTTACAAAAAATTATACACCAAAACAACCTGTCATATTGACATCGATTGATTAATGGTATAGGATTATTTTGTACTATGTATACATTATTTTATAATAATTGGGAGGTGTAGACGTGGCATATATTATTAATGATGATTGCATCAGTTGTGGAGCTTGTGAGTCCGAGTGTCCTGTAAGTTGCATTTCGGAGGGTGATGGCAAATACATAATTGATGGAGATTCTTGCATAGATTGTGGTTCTTGTGCAAATGTTTGTCCTGTAGAGGCTCCGCAGCCAGAGTAAGAATTATATTAGTTTTTTTAAGGAGTCAGGCCTGTTGGCTTGGCTCTTTTTCATTAGTATCTGAGTAAACTGGAAATTATGAGCTATTGATGATAAAATATTTTGTATAATTAAGGCTATGATCCTATAGAAAGTTCTTTATACGGGGTATCCATATTATGAGTTTCGAGATATTGCCGGATGAAACCTTGGAAGACTTACAGATTAACGGACTCTTTCTTCTACAGAAGAAGGATTCTTTTCGTTTTGGTATGGATGCTGTTTTGTTGTCTAATTTTATTAAAGCCAAGCCACATCAAAATGTGCTTGATTTAGGAACCGGAACAGGCATTATTCCGGTACTTGTTGCTGCCAAAACTGACGTTAAAAGCATAACAGGGCTGGAAATTCAGCCTGATATTGCCGACATGGCTCAACGAAGCATAGATGGCAATAATTTGAACGAAAGGATATTGATAAAAAAAGGTGATATAAAGGAAGCGGTATCTATCTTCGGTGCCGCTACCTATGATATAGTAGTTACAAACCCACCATATACTAAAGTGGGCAGCGGGTTAATAAACCAACAAGATAGTAAGGCTATTTCAAGGCATGAAATATGCTGCAGTCTTACCGATGTCTTAACAAACAGCTCTGCTGTACTTAAACCGCAAGGTGAATTTTTTATGGTTCATCGGCCTGAAAGGCTTACAGATATTTTGGTAGGGATGAGGAAGGCTAGGATTGAACCGAAGCTTCTCAGATTGGTATGCCCGGTTTTAGGAAAAGCTCCTTCATTGATACTCGTTAAAGGATTAAAAAATGGAAATCCGGGGTTGAAAGTTCTTCCTGATTTGATTATATATGATGAATCCGGAAAGTATACAAAAGAGGCTCGTATACAATATTCTATGGATTAATGAGGTTTGAAACAGATGCAAAAAAAAATGATATCTACTCCGTTGACAGATGATGTGATTGCCGAATTAAATTCGGGCGATGAGGTTCTTATTTCCGGTGTATTATATACCGGAAGAGATGCAGCTCATAAGCGTATGATAGACTTACTGGAAAAAGGAGAGAGTCTACCTTTTTATATCAGAGGACAAATTATTTATTATGTGGGACCATGTCCTGCTCCGAAAGATAAAGTAATAGGCTCCGCGGGACCTACTACAAGCGGCAGGATGGACGCATATGCTCCGAGGCTTATTGAATTAGGGCTTAAAGGAATGATAGGAAAAGGTCTTAGAGATGATAATGTGGTAAATGCGATTAAAGCTCATGGAGCAGTTTATTTTGGTGCTATCGGAGGTGCCGGCGCATTAATATCATCTTGTATAATTAAACAGGATACTATTGCATTCGAAGACTTGGGAACTGAGGCTATCAGAAGAATTGTAGTAAAAGATTTACCCTGTTTTGTGATTATAGATTCAAAAGGCAGGGATAGATATAAGCAGGGCAGAGAAGAGTACGAGATAAAAGGATGAATAATATGCAAGCAATAAAATTTAATAAAAGAGTTATTATTTTCAGCGGCCATTATGGAAGCGGTAAATCTGAAATTTCTGTTAATACAGCGTTTTTGTTAAAAGAGAAATATGATGATGTAATCATGGCCGATATGGATATAGTAAATCCGTTTTTTAGAAGCGTAGATGCAAAAGAAGCTCTTGAAAGCAAGGGTATTAAAGTTATTGCCCCCATGTATGCTAATACTAACGTTGATGTGCCGGTAGTGGGCCCGGAGATATCGGTAGCACTCAGGCATAATTCCAGACGCGTAATTTTAGACGTAGGCGGAGATGAAGACGGAGCAAAGGTTTTGGGTCGTTACTACCATGAAATAGATAAGAATGATTATGATATGTTTTTTGTATTTAATCGTTCAAGGCCAATGACTGTTAACCTTGATGAAACTCTTGCTTATATTAGAGAAATTGAAGCGGCTTCAAGACTTAAAATCAGCGGGATTATAAATAATACTCACTACCTTGAAGAAACTACAGTAGATGATATCATGTATGGACTGGAACTTTCCCGGGAAATAACAAAAGAAACCGGTATACCCATATTCGCTACATGTGTTATGGAGGGGATGGAAGGTCAGCTTGAGGGGAAAATAGATCATCCTGCAATAATTATGCATAAGAATATACTGCTACCATTTTAGTATATGAGATTTACTGCTTTGTTCAGCATTATAAGTTGACGGGTGTAAATATCCGTCACCGATACAACCATCGGACAACTTAATATGATTTTTTTAGATATACAATTCAAATCCGGTGAAATTTATCTCTAGTTCTCGTTTAAAAAAATATTATTAATGCGTTTTAATGCAAATTCCCATGGTAAATAAAATATATAAATTCTAAAATCATGCCGACTGTTTAGAAAATGAATTTAGGTGATAGTTCTGGCATGGAGCCTTATCTGTACCACTATTTGTTGACAGAAATGAAACTTATATTAGGAGGAAGAAATATGAAACTTAAATGGAAGCTTGCTCTATCTATCAGTGCCATGATGCTGGTAATGTTTCTGATTATTGGAGCTGTAACTTACTCGAGAATAATATCCATGGTAAGAAATGGGATAGGTACCGGTTCTGAGAAAGCCATTATGTCTAATGTAGCCATACTTATGATAGGTATGCTAATTATAGGGGCAATCTATTCGATTATAACCGCCAATATGGTTGCCAATATGTTGAAAAAGCTGATGAAAAAGATTGATGTCATTGCTTCCGGCGATTTTACCGAAGCGGTTTCCGATAGTTTTACCCGGAGAAAGGATGAAATTGGCGGAATAGCAAAGGCAGTGGAAAACATGAGAGCCT
>CAZPIS010000175.1:0-4312 GCA_964586745.1 uncultured Ruminiclostridium sp. | reverse complement strand
TCTTTCCCATCTTTGCGTAGTTTTCGAGATTGTGTATAGGGCTTAGAGTATAACAAATAGCACCCTGGGCGTGTCCGCCGCATTTTAGTGTTTCGTTAACAGCAACTTCAATATTTCTGAAGTCGTTGAGCGCGTCAAAAATCCTTATTATGTCCATACCATTTTTGATGGAATATTCAACGAATTTTCTTACTACATCATCGGGATAATGCTTGTAACCCAATATATTCTGGCCTCTTAATAACATTTGAAGCTTTGTTTTTTTTACCTTCGATTTTATTTTTCGCAACCTTTCCCATGGATCCTCAGATAGGTATCTGAGACATGAATCAAAGGTTGCACCTCCCCAACATTCAATGGAAGCATACCCGGCTTCGTCAATTTTTTCCAATATAGGTTCGAAATCCTGGAACGGAAGCCTTGTGGCAATTAATGATTGATTAGCATCTCTTAGTACAGTTTCTGTAATGTTTACTTTCACGTTGTGAGCTCCTTTCAGCAATATAGTTAATTATTTAACAATATAATCCAATTTTATAATATTCAATAAATTTATGGATAATATTAAATATAACTTGGGATAAGAACATCTCTCCTATTTTAAACAAATTTCTCCTATAATACAAGTGAATTTGACATATTGATTGTTTCAAATAGAGCGGTATTAGCTGATATTGTATACTAAATACATTTTGAATACTCTGTATCCCTTTGCTTGTATGTTTTTTAACAATCTTTAAGTCTTTTAAAAACCAAAATGCTGTGGTATTATATTATGGGTCGATTAATAAATTATTTTTTTGAAATTCAGATATATTTACTTTTATTAATAAATGGAGTTGATTATATGAAATTCCGGGATTTTAAAGGCGGTGTGCATCCTTCTCAGGCAAAAAATACTATGGAATGCGCGACTGTTGTAATGGGTGTTCCCGAAAAAATTGTTATTCCCATGTTACAGCACATAGGAGCACCGTGCAAAGCTATAGTGAAAAAAGGCGATTCTGTTAAGGTAGGACAAGTGCTTGGAGACTCCGAGGCATTTGTTTCGGTTCCCATTCATTCAAGTGTATCGGGAATTGTAACCTCTGTTATTGAAAGTATTATTTCGGGCAGTAAACCGGTAACTTGTGTCGAGATTAAACCTGATGGGCTGCAGGAAGTATCGGAGGAAGTCAAGCCACCGATGGTTGACAGTAAAGAGTCATTTTTAAAAGCAATCAGGGATTCAGGTCTGACAGGACTTGGTGGAGCGGGTTTCCCGGCTCATGTAAAGCTTAATCCTCCAAAGGATGCGAGAATAGATACCCTAATTGTCAACGGGGCAGAGTGTGAACCCTATATTACCTCCGACTACCGTGAATGTATTGAAAATACCGGAAATATTGTTGAAGGTATAAAGCATGTACTTAAGTGGATCGGCATACCAAAGGCTTTAATAGGTATTGAAGATAATAAGCCTGAAGCTATAATTAAGCTTAAAGAGGCAGTTAAATCCATAGACGGTATTACTGTTCAAAAATTGAAATCACGGTATCCGCAGGGCGCTGAGAAAATGCTTATTAAAACCTTGACCGGACGTGAGGTTCCTTCAGGAAAGCTTCCGTCTGAAGTCGGCTGCCTGGTAATGAATGTTGCAAGTATTGCATTTATCGCCGAATACTTGAAGTTAGGTATGCCGTTAATTAAGAAACGTGTTACAGTAGATGGTTCATCGGTAAAAACACCACAGAATGTGGAAGTGTTAATAGGCACCCCAATTGGCGAGGTCTTTAATTATTGCGGTGGATTTAAATCAGATCCCGTAAAGCTTATTATGGGTGGTCCTATGATGGGTGTCTCACTGTATTCCTCTGAAATACCAGTAATGAAGTATACTAATGCTTTGCTTGCTTTAAATGAAAAAGACGGAAAGATACCTGAAGAAAATGTATGCATAAGATGCGGACGTTGTGTAAATGCCTGTCCTGTGAATTTACAGCCTTTTGATATTGACAGATTGGTCAGGGCAAATCTATACGATGACCTAGATAAAAATAATGTTATGGACTGTATTGAATGTGGATCTTGTGCATATGCCTGCCCGTCAAAAAGGCTCTTAACTCAGTCAATCAGATTGGGAAAGGATGCTTTACGCAGAAAGGTTAAGAAGTAATTAGAGGCAATTTAGTGAGGTAATAGTAATAAATAATATTTCTCGGAACAAAAATGGTTCTGTTGAAATACAATGAGGAGGAATTATTTTGGGGAATACGCTGTTTGTGAACTCCTCTCCGCACATAAGGAGTGAGGTCACTACTCAAAGGTTGATGCTGGATGTTATAATTGCACTAATTCCCGCAGCCTTTGCCGGAATCTATTTTTTTGGTATCAGAGCTGCGCTTCTTATAGCTGTTACTGTTATATCAAGTGTAGGCTTTGAGTATATAATTCGTAGAGCTTTAAAAAGAAATAATACTATAGGGGATTTAAGTGCTTTTGTAACAGGATTGATTTTAGCTTTGAATCTGCCACCGGAATTACCTATTTGGATGGCGATGGCGGGTTCACTATTTGCCATAGTTATTGTCAAGCAGTTATTTGGAGGTTTGGGATACAATTTTTTAAATCCGGCATTAGCTGCCCGGGCGTTTCTGGTAATATCCTACGGAACAAGAATGACAACATGGACCAGCCCTTTGACAAAAGCTGCAGATATAGATGCGGTCTCATTTGCAACTCCTCTGGGTGTTCTAAAAGAGGGAGGAGAGCTTCCCGAGCTAATGGATATGTTTCTAGGCAATATTGGTGGTTCAATTGGTGAGACATCAGCTCTTGCGCTGATTATAGGCGGGACATATCTTCTTGTCCGTGGTGTAATATCATGGCATATTCCTGTTATATATGTAGGAACTGTGGGGTTGTTTGCTTGGGTAATCGGACCTGAAGGGATTTTTACGGGGAATCCATTTTTTCACATATTAGCCGGAGGCCTAATGCTTGGAGCGATATTTATGGCCACAGATTATACCACCAGTCCCATGACTACAAAAGGTACTGTTTATTATGCAATCGGCTGTGGCGTTTTAACAATGCTTTTCAGACTATATACAAATATGCCTGAAGGTGTTTCATATGCCATTCTCCTTATGAATGTAGCGGTACCGATGATTGATAGATATACAAAACCTGTAAAATTTGGAGGTGGAGCGTAGCATGTTTAAGGAAATCATCAAACCATCTTTAATTCTATTGTTAGTATGCGCTTTTATTACAGGAGCCCTAGCTTATGTAAACGGCGTAACCGAGCCAATAATTAACGAGAACAACAGAATTGCAGAGCAGGAAAGCTTGATAAATGTGTATAGCGATGCTGATAATTTCCTCGAAGCAAAAGCAGCTGATGAGCTAAATGCAGAAGGAATTGTCGCAGGAGAAAATATAGAAAAGCTATATATAGCGCAGAAAGATGGACAATCTGTAGGATATGTTGTAGCTGTTTCTTCCAGGGGATATGGCGGTAAGATAAAAATTCTTGTTGGGATAGATTATGATCTTAACATTAAGGGTGTTTCTCTGACCAGTCACAGTGAAACGCCCGGTTTGGGTGCAAAGGCATCTGATTCTAAATTTACGGATCAATTCTTGGGTAAAGCTCCTCAAAAAGAATACAATGTAGTAAAAAGAGTTGCGAATGATGAAAACGAAATACAAGCTGTAACAGCTGCCACTGTCACATCAAAAGCCGTGACAAGAGGTATTGATGATGTGGTGTTACTGATTCGTTCTATTGCGGGAGGTGCATAAGATGGCAGAAAAAAAGTCAGGAATATCTGTTTTGTTAAACGGTTTGCTAAATGAAAATCCTACCTTTAGGCTTCTTCTTGGGATGTGTCCGTCTCTGGCAGTAACAACAATGGCCAAGAATGGCCTGGGAATGGGTGCCGCGGCAACCTTTGTTTTGGTAGGATCTAACTTGGTTATTTCATTAATCAGAAAAATAGTCCCTGATAAGGTCAGAATACCGGCATATATTACCGTAATAGCCGGATTTACCACGATAGTTCAATTGCTTCTTGCTGCTTTTTTACCGGAGATTAATAAGCAATTAGGTATTTATATTCCTTTGATAGTAGTGAACTGTATAATTTTTGCCCGTGCCGAGATGTTTGCCCAAAAAAACGGGCCGTTACTTTCGGTATTAGATGGAATAGGCATGGGCGCGGGTTTTACTATTGCGATAACTATTATTGGTTCAGTCCGGGAAATTCTCGGTGCAGGAACCTGGATGGGAATGCCTGTTACTGTTAACCTTTTTGAGCCTGCCATTATG